>DATJWI010000181.1:0-5689 GCA_035501375.1 Solirubrobacteraceae bacterium | reverse complement strand
TGTTCACGGGCCCCACGTTCACGGCCCCGCTGGACGCCTTCACCGTCGGCTTCTCACAGATCCTGTTCCCGGTCGTGCTCCTGATCGGGCTGACCGGCCTGTTCGTCGGGATCCTGCAGTCCTACGAACACTTCACGATCCCCGCGATTGCGCCCGCGGTGTGGAACCTCGTGATCATCGTGCTGCTCGTCCTGTTGCGCCCCCACTTCCACGGCGGCTACGAAAACGGCAATCAGGTGTACGCATACGCGATCGCGATCCTGGCGGCCACGTTCGTGCAGACCATGATGGTGTTCGCCGCGCTGCGGCGGATCGACTTCAGGCTGCAGTTCTCGATCGACTGGCACGATCCGCGCATCAGGCAGGTCTTCGTGCTGATGCTGCCGGTCACGATCGGTCTTGGGATCGTCAACCTCGACCAGCTGATCAACTCGGTGTTCGGAACGCTCGTCAACAAGGAAGCGCCGCGCGCGATCGACAACGCCTTTCGCATCTACATGCTGCCCCAGGGCCTGTTCAGCGTCGCCGTCGCGACCGTCCTGTTCCCGACGCTCAGCCGCATGGCCTCGCGCCGGGCCGTCGGCGACATGCGCCGCCTGATCGGTGTCGGCATGCGCCAGATCAACCTCCTGCTGATCCCATCCGCCGTGTTCATGCTCGTACTGACGACACCGATCGTGCGGCTCGTCTTCGAACGCGGCCACTTCGACGCGCGCTCGACCAGTCTCGTCTCCGAAGCGCTCTTCTGGTTTGCCTTCAGCCTGCCCTTCGGCGGCCTGAACCTGCTGCTGACGAGGGTCTTCTTCTCGGTGCAACGGCCCTGGATACCGACGAGGCTCGCGGCGATGAACATCGTGGTCGACGTGATCGTCTCGGTCGGCCTCTACAAGCCCCTCGGCATCGCCGGCCTGATCATCGGCACGGTGGCCGCCAACGCGGTCATGACCGCCCTGCAGTACCACCGCCTTCGCATCGGCTTCAACGGCACGCTCGAAGGCGCACAGACGATGATGATCACCGCCCGCATCCTGGCCGCCTCGGCGCTGCTGGGGGGCGTGTCATGGGCGGTCTGGTCGATCCTCGACCACCTGCTCGGCGGCTCGCTGCCGGCCCAGATCGTCAGCGTCGGCGGGGCCGCCGCTGCCGGGACCGCCGTGTACGCGCGGGCGGTGCTCGCGATGCGCGTCCCCGAGGCCCACCAGGTCAGCCGCTTGATCCGGACCCAGCTCGGGCGGGCCTGACGAGGCGCTCACGGCCGGAGTCCAATGTCGAGGCGATCCTCGGGGCTCGCGACGCGCCACGAGGACATTCCCCAAAGTGGGGTGCTGTGCGCGCGTACACGTGCGCGCGCTACTCACGCATTTGAAACATCTTCTTCAGCGCGAGGAAGCCGAGCCCGGATGCCACGAGCAGACCGGGCGAGCCGATGGCTCGCCCGGTCAAACCGGTCATGGATTGCCACTGAACTACTACGTCCCAGGACTTGTGTCTTATGCCTGGGCGGCTTGACACTCTCGACACCTGGACAGGCCGCCCGCCAAAGCGAGCGCGTTGCCGCGGCTGGGCCCGAAGGCCCGCGTCGAGTGGGCGATCCGCCGGTGAGCAAAGGCTAGCGCGTCTAGGCTTTAGCCCGCGATGGATCAAAAGCACATCCGCAACTTCTGCATCGTCGCCCACATCGACCACGGCAAGTCGACCCTTGCCGACCGCATCCTCGAGCTGACGCACACGGTCGATCCGCGCACGATGAGGGCCCAGCTCCTGGACTCGATGGATCTCGAGCGCGAGCGCGGAATCACGATCAAGGCCCAGGCGGTGCGGGTCTTCTACGACGCCGGGGCGCACGGCCAGACCCAGCGGGCCGCCGGTGGGGAGGGCTTGGTCGGGCCGGGTGCCCGCCGGGTCGGGCAGACCTACCAACTGCACCTGATCGACACGCCCGGCCACGTCGACTTCACCTACGAGGTCTCGCGCTCGCTGGCCGCCTGCGAGGGAGCGCTCCTGGTCGTGGACGCCGCCCAGGGCGTCGAGGCGCAGACGGTGGCGAACACCTACCTGGCGATCGAGGCGGGCCTGGAGCTGATCCCGTGCCTGAACAAGATCGACCTGCCCGGCGCCGAACCGGAGCGTGTCGCCGGCGAAGTGAGCGAGCTGATCGGCGAGTCGCCCGAGTCGATCCTGAAGATCAGCGGCAAGACCGGCGCTGGTGTGCCAGAGGTGCTCGAGGAGCTGATCAGGCGCGTGCCGCCGCCCGCCGGCGACCCGAACGGAGCGCCGAGGGCCCTGATCTTCGACTCCGAGTTCGACCAGTACCGGGGCGTGATCGCCTACATCAGGGTCGTCGACGGCGTGTTCAAGAAGGGCGAGGCGATCAGGGCGATGGCCGCTCGCACCGAGGCCGACATCGACGACATCGGCGTGTTCAGCCCCCAGATGATGCCCACCGATCAGCTCGCCGCGGGCGAGGTCGGCTACCTGATCACGGGCCTGAAGGACGTCACCCAGCTGCGCGTCGGCGACACGCTGACCGTGCGTGCTTCGGGCCCGCGCGCCGGCGGATCGTCCGTCCCGGGAGCAGCCGCCCGCCCGAGGGAGGCCAGCGAGGCGCTGCCCGGCTACCGCGAGGTCAAGCCGATGGTCTTCTGCGGCCTGTTCCCGATCGACTCCGACGACTATCCAGACCTGCGCGACGCCCTGGAGAAGCTGACGCTCAACGACGCCGCGCTCTCATGGGAGCCCGAGACCTCAGACGCGCTCGGCTTCGGCTTCAGGTGCGGCTTCCTGGGGCTCCTGCACATGGACATCGTGCGCGAGCGCCTGGAGCGCGAGTACGACCTCGAACTGCTGGCGACGATGCCCTCGGTCGGGTTCGAAGTGACGCTCACGAACGGGTCGGAGCTGGAGGTCCACAACCCGTCGGACATGCCCGACCCCGGCACGATCGCCGAGATCAGAGAGCCCTTCATCAAGGCCTCGATCATCACCCCCAAAGAGCACGTCGGCGCGGTCATGGAGCTCTGCCAGGAACGCAGGGGCGAGCACACCGGCATGCACTATCTGTCGCCAGAGCGCGTCCAGCTCGAATACGAGCTGCCTCTCGCCGAAATCGTGCTCGACTTCTTCGACCAGCTGAAGTCGCGCACCAAAGGCTACGCCTCGCTCGACTACGAGCTGAGCGGATCCAAGCCCTCGGATCTGGTCAAGCTCGACGTGCTGCTCGCCGGCGACCCAGTCGACGCGCTGTCGATGGTCGTGCACCGCGAGAAGGCATACGAGATAGGGCGCACCCTGGCCGAGAAGCTGAGAAAGCGGATCCCCAGGCAACAGTACGACGTGCCGATCCAGGCCGCGATCGGCTCGCACATCATCGCCCGCGAGACGGTCAAGGCGTTTCGCAAGGACGTGATCGCCAAGTGCTACGGCGGGGACATCACGCGCAAGAAAAAGCTGCTCGCCAAGCAGAAGGAGGGCAAGAAACGGATGAAGCAGGTCGGGCGTATCGAGGTCCCTCAGGAGGCCTTCCTGGCCGTCCTGGAGCTGGGCGAGGAGTAGTCGCGGCGCGAAGGCGCGCGCGCAGGTGTGCGTACACACGCATGCTCCCCATCGAACCACATCGAATCGCAGACGCACCGCACGCCGACCAGCGTCCCGTCGACACCGAACAGTCGGGTAGCCGACCAGCTGTCCCGTCGACACCGAACAGTCGGGTAAAGGGGTGTGCGCCCTGACACCCTGGACAGCCGCAGGCGCCTGTACCTGCTTGGGCGGCTCCTCGTCGCCAGGCACTATCGCCGGCCTTTGACGCTGGCGGCGGTCGCCAAGGCCCTGTCGACCTCGCCGCGGCAACTGCAGCGCGCGTACGCGCAGTTCGACGACTCCTTCCACGAGGATCTGCTCGGGCGGCGGATGACGGTGGCGGCTCAGCTACTCGTCGAGCAGCGCTCGATCCCGATCGCGGATGTGGCGAGGCTGGTCGGCTACCGGCAGGCGCCCGCGTTCGCGCAGGCCTTCAGGAGACGCTACGGAATGTCACCGCACGTCTTCAGGCGCCGGGCGGCGCGCCACGCGCTCAAACGGGAACGGGTCGATCGGGCGTCGCTGGCTCGGTCGGCGGGGCTTCAGACCCGAGATCCTCGCGGTCGAGCGGCTCTGCGCCGGGCAGGATGACGCGCATCAAGGTCCCGCCGCCGGGGGCGCGCTCGGCGCGGACGCTGCCACCGTGCTGCTCTGCGACCTGCCTGACGATCGCCAGGCCGAGCCCCGAGCCCGGGCGCCCGCGCGCCTCGGCGCCTCGATAGAAGCGGTCGAACACGTGGGGCAGATCCTCGCTGGAGATGCCGGGACCGTGGTCGCGCACGGTCAGCTCGCCGCCGATCGGCGAACCCGGCGACCGGTGATGAGGGCCCCCGCTGCTCTCGCCGACCCAGCGCTCCGGGTCGTGTGCCCCGGTCGTCAGCTCGATCTCGACGGGCTCGCCCTCAGGGCTGTACTTGACGGCGTTGTCGATCAGGTTGACGATCGCCCGCTGCAACCGCGCGGCCACGCCGCCGATCAAGACCGGCTCGATCCGGACCTCGATCGGCGTCGTCGGGGCATTGCGCCTGGTGCGCTCGACGACCTCGCGCACGACGGCGTCCAGGCGCACGTCCTCGGCGCCGCGGTCCTCCTGTTCGCCGCGCGCCAGGTCGATCAGGTCGTTCATCAAGAGCGTCAGCTCCTCGATCTGGTCGACCACGTCGTCGAGCAGGAGCGCGCGCTCCTGGGCGTCCATGTCGCCGGCCTGCTGCAGGATCTCGATGTTCGTGCGCAGGCTCGTGACCGGGGTGCGCAACTCGTGCGAGGCGTCGGCGACGAGCTGGCGCTGCGCGTGCACGGACGCGTCGAGCGCGCCCATCGAGGCCTCGAGCGCGTCGAGCATCGCGTTGAAGCTGACCGCCAGGCGACCGACCTCGTCGCTGCCGGTCGGCGCGATGCGCCTCGAAAGATCCTGGGTCTCGGCGACGTGCTCGGCCGCGCGCGTCAGCCGCCGCACGGGCGCCAGCGCCGCGCGGGCCACCAGCTGGCCGAGCCCTGCCGCCAGCAGGATCCCGCCGAGGCTGAGCAGGACGAGGATCAGGCGCAGGTGGCTCAACAGTTCGTCGACTTCGCTCAGCGGCTGGGCGAACTGGACGGCCCGTTGGGGCGCGATGTGCTCGGCGAGGATGCGCACGTGAACGCCGCCGACGGTCGCGTCTCTGAAGAAGCTTTCGCCCCGGCCCGCCGCCAGGGCGCGAGTGCGGGCGTCGACGGGCAGGGTCGCCTTTTTGATCGACCTGAACAGGACGTTGCCCTTGGCGTCGACTAGCTGCTGGTAGCCGCGCACCTGGTTGGGCTTCGGCGATACGTTGCCAAGCGCTTCGGGCTGGGCGGGCGCGCTTTCGAGCGCCTGTTGCGCCTTCGCGCTGTGGTCCCCGAGGGCGTCGAGCAGCCCGTCGCGGGAGCGCAGGGGGTGGTGCTCGATCAGTCTCAGGTTGTCCGAGCGGTTGCGCAACTGGTCGTCGATCTGGCGGTGCAGCTCGTTGGAGGTCAGCACGTAGACGAGCGCCGAGGCCAGCAGCACGGCGACGGCGACGGCTGCGGTCGAAGCGAACGTGATCCTCCGTCTGAAGCTCATCGCCAGCTCATGGGGATTGGCGGGTCATGGCGCCCT
>DATJWI010000180.1:0-5526 GCA_035501375.1 Solirubrobacteraceae bacterium | reverse complement strand
CGACCTTGACCCTCCCCCCCGGCCTGCTCGGCGACCCGGAGGCCGGAGAAAGATGTGGCCAAGCGGACTTCCAAGAATTCCACTGCCCGACCGATACCCAGGTCGGAGTCCTCGACGCCTCGCTCACGGTCTGTCAAGGCGTCAGCACTTCCCTGCGCGCCGAAGCCAAGCCGGGCGAAGAAATCGTGACGGTAGAAAACACGAACGGCCTGTGCGCCTCAGAAGGCGCAGACACGATCACGATCGGGGCTGGAGCCTTGGCGGAGACTGCCCAGATCGCCTACGTGCTCAGCGAAACTACGGTCGCGCTGAAGAGCCCGCTCGCGCGCGCCCACGAAGCCGGCGAAGCCGTTACTCAGCTCGCCAAGAGCGTGGCGGCGCCGATCCCGCTGTTCGACCTGGAGCCGACTTCCGGCCACGCCGCCACGCTCGGAGCCTCGGTCCTGGTGGCGAGCATGCTCGTGCAAATCGACCTCTCGCCCGACGGCAGGCTGCTAGCCACGATCGAAGAAATCTCGACGCTGCTGCCGATGACCGGTGCGAAGCTGACGCTGTGGGGCGTGCCGGCAGACCCCGAACACGACGCCCAGCGCTGCAACCAGCTCGAGTCCAGCTGCGGGATGCCCTTCGCGGGCGCGCCGCGGCCGTTCACGACCAACCCGACCGCCTGTGACGGGCCCATCGAAACCGCGATCGCCATCGAATCCTGGGAAGGCCAGGCGGCGAGCGCCACCGCGACCCTGCCGCCGATCATCGGCTGCCAGAAGCTTCGGCTCTCAGCCGCCCTGCAGGTCAACCCGGCCACGACCGAACGCGACACGCCGTCCGGCTACTCGATCGATCTAAAAGTGTCCCAGGACGAGGAACCGGACGGCCTGGCGACCCCGGCGCTCAGCGCCGTCGAAGTCGCCCTGCCCGAAGGCGTCTCGCTCTCGCCGGGCGTCGCCGAAGGGCTGCAACCGTGCAACGACGCCCAATTCGAAGCCCGGCAATGCCCGGGCGCCTCGATGGTGGGCACGGTCGCGATCCAGACGCCCCTGCTCGCCGAAACCCTCGACGGCGGTCTCTACATCGGCACGCCGACCGCCACCGAAAAGTACAGGGTCCTCTTGTACGTCAAAGCCGCCGGCGCGACGATCGCCCTCGCCGGCAAGATCGAGGCCGAACCGAGCACGGGCCGGCTCACCGCGGTCTTCACGCAAGCGCCCCAACTGCCGATCGGCGATCTGAAGCTGAGCCTCTTCGGAGGACCCGCGGCGCCGCTCGCCAACCCAGCGACATGCGGCCCGGCGAAAAGCGCGGTCCGGCTCAGCAGCTATGCCGGCGAGAGCGCCGAAACGAGTTCGACATTCATCGTCGACAGCAACGGCGCCGGCGGTCCGTGCCCTTCGAGCACGCCCTTCGCACCGGCTTTCGTCGCCGGCGCGACAGTCCCGCTCGCCGCCGCGCCCACACCGTTCACCCTGGCTATCTCCCGCAACGACGGCGAACAGCCGATCGCCGGCTTCGACGTCACGTTGCCAGCCGGACTGGCCGGCCTCTTGAAGACGGTCGCCCCGTGTCCGGAACCCCAGGCGGACCAGGGCGCGTGCTCGAGCGCCTCGCGGATCGGCACCGTCACGATCGTAGCCGGCCCCGGCCCGCAGCCTCTGCGACGCACCGGCTCGGTCTATCTGACCGGGCCCTACCACGGCGCTCCGTTCGGTCTGGCCGTGGTCGTGAACGCGAGCGCGGCGGCGATCCAGCTCGGCACGATCACGCTCAGGGCACGGGTCTTTCTCGATCCCGGAACGCTGGCCCTAACGATCGCCTCGGACCCCTTCCCCAAAGTCCTCGAAGGCATCCCTTTGCGTTTGCGCTCGATAGATGTCGACCTCGACCGGCCAGGCTTGCTGCTCGACCCCTCCGGCTGCGCGCGCCAGCCGATCCGGGCAACGATCGCCGGTGGCGAAGGCGCACTCGCAACGCCGGCCGTCCCGTTTGCCCTCGCCGGCTGTGCCGGCCTGCGCTTCGCGCCGAAATTGACGGCCTCCACCAAAGCCAAAGCCAGCGACCGTGGCCAGGGCGCAGGCCTGCGCCTGCGAATCGCTAAACCGGCCGGCTCCGGCGCCGCGATCCGTTCGGCGATCGTCCAGCTGCCGGCCGCGCTGCGCCCGCGTCTTAGCGCCATCCAAGGAGCCTGCCTGAGCACCGGCGGCCCCCTGCAACCGAGCGCCTGCCCGGCCTCGTCGCAGATCGGCGCCGCGACCATAAAGACCCCCGCGCTGGCCTCGCCTTTGACCGGCAAGCTCTACCTCGTCGCCCACGGCGGTCGCGCGCTACCGTCGCTGGTCGTGCTTCTGTCGGCCGATGGCGTCGCCGTCGAACTGACCGGCGCCCTCGCGGTCGCTCGCACCGGATCGGTCAGCGCCGCCTTCCGCTCGCTCCCCGACATCCCGATCGACACCTTCGAGATCGACCTGCCTCCGGGACCCGACTCCCTGCTCGGCGCCATCCTCGACCCCTGCGCCAACGCCCTGAAGCTGCCCTACCGGCTGATTGCCCAGAACGGCAAGCAGATCGACGCCACCGCCCAGATCGCCGTCAGCGGCTGTCCCCGCCACCGCCACCGCCACCGCCAGCCACGGTAGGCGCGCCTTCGCCGCGCCACGCCAGGCCGCGGTGGGCGTCCCCTTCGTTTTGCGCCACGCCGGGCCACGGTAAGCGCCCCTTCGCTGCGCCACGCCAAGCCCCGGTTCGCGCGCGCGCGCGAACCCGAGAGGCTTGACACTTTGCGACTTTCACGGCTATAGTCGCCAAGTTGCAGCGTCTCCCTTCCGCGGTACGGCGCCCACACGCCCGCCGCGGATATCCATGCGGCTGGGCCGGCCTCCCTTCGCCGGCCCGGCCGCATTCCCGCTTGTCGGACGCCGGTCGACGCCCTGATCGCCGTTTCAGCCGCTCAGCGCGACGGGCCTGTACTCGCGGGTCGTCGGATCCTGCTCCATCAAGCCGACGGTCTTCAAGGTCTTGACGTAGCGGTGGGTCGTCGAGGGCGACATGCCCAGCTGGTTGGCCAGCTCGATGATCGGTTTCCAGCGCCGGTCTGGCCCGTAGCAGGACAGAACCGACAGGCCTCGCAGCAGAGACTGCGAGAGCTGCGGATCCTCGAGCGCCGCGTCCAGCGCTTCCTGAGATGCGCGTTGCAGATCATAAGCCCGGCGGTCGCTGCCGCTGGGTGGGTCGTGCGCATTGTCGAGCGCCGCCAGAAGCAGGTTCGAGACCGTCCCGTTCTGGTTCTTGCTTGCCGAGCGCATTACCTGCTCGACCTGGACCGGCGAAAGGGTTATCGCAATGTCATCGTGGTTGTCTTCGTGCTTGCTCATATCGATTCTCCCCAGCATCTCCGGTTTAGGGCCGTGCCCGGCAAGGGCACAGACCTTCCCTAGTTCCTATTTTCGATGACCAGCCAAATTCAAATGGTCGGCTGCGCCACATAACGGAACTGTATTGAATCGGTCGGTCGTTTGCCAGGCGACGGCCGCTCGCTTACCTGCTTAGAGCCGCTCGCCTGCCCGCCGAGGACCGCCCGCGCGTTAGCTTAGGCTGGCCGCCTATCTCCCGAGAGCCGCCGCGCGCTTGCCGAGAGCCGTGCCCGGGCAGGCGGCGCTCTGATAGACCCCGCCGAGATGAACCGCTCCGGCCGAAGCCCCGACGGCAGCCGTCCGCGCCGTCGGATCGCTGGGTTGCGACTGCCGTCGGGCGTACGCGGGCGCGTCGCGCTGGCGCTGCTCGCGATTCTCATCGCCGGACTCGTGGCGTGGGCGCTGTCGCGACTCGACCTGGCGCGCGTAGGCCAGGCCCTGATCGCGGCGACGCCGGGCTGGATCGCGCTCGCCCTGGCCCTGATGGGCTTCTCGCTCCTGTTCCGGTCGATCTCCTGGCACGAGGCCCTGCGTGCCGCGCTGCCGGATACCGAGATCCCGTGGCCGGCGGTCGTCAGGGCGACGATGATCGGCGTGATGGCCTCGGCGGTCTTCCCCGGGCGCATCGGCGAGCCGACCCGGATCGTCGTGCTCTCGAGGCGCCTGGCAGGCCCGGCGCGGCGCGTCCTGCCGATCGTGACCGGCACCGTGTTCTCGCAGACTTTGATCAATCTGCTGGCCCTGGCGATCCTCGCCTCTGTCACGTTCGGCAGCATCCCTGGCCACGGCTCCCTAACGGGCGTCCTCACGGTGGTCGCGGTGCCGCTGGCGCTCTGCTTCCTGATCCTGCTCGGCCCCCGCCTCCTGCGCCTCGGCCGGCGCTCGCGCTCGCTGCGAGTTCGCTTGGCCAGCGAGACCGCCGCGCGCCTGCTGGGTCTCGCCAGGCAGGGTCTCGTCGTGTTCGTGACACCGAGACACGGCTTCGCTTCGGTCGTGGCCCAGCTGACGGCCTGGGCCCTGCAGTGGCTGGCCTGCTATGCGGTCCTCTTGGCCCTCGGCATCCAAGCCCACCCTCAACTCGTCGCGGCGGCCGCCGTGCTGCTGGCTGTCAACGTGTCGGCGGTCCTGCCCGCGACCCCGTCCAATGTCGGCGTCTTCCAGGCCGCCTGCCTGGTCGTCTTGGCCGCCTACGGTGTCGGCGCCGGCGAAGCGATCGCTTACGGCATCGTCCTGCAGGCCGTCGAGGTCGTCACGGCGCTCGTCCTCGGCGTGCCGGCCCTGCTCGGCGAGGGCCTGACGTGGCGCGAGATCCGTGCGAGCGCCCGCAGCGAGCAAGAGCTTGAGGGGCTGGTAGACACCGAGGAGAGTTAGCCGGCCAAAGCGCGTAGCGACTGCCTGAGCGAGCGTGTGGTCTGCAGGACCGCGGTCGGCTCGTAGCCGCAGTGAGCCATGCAGTTTTCACACCGCGGGTCCTTGCCGCGCCCGTACGCGCTCCAGTCGGTCGTCTCGAGCAGCTCTTTGTAGGTCTCGGTGTAGCCGTCGGACATCAAGTAGCAGGGCCGCTGCCAGCCGAACAGCGAATAGCTGGGGATCCCCCAGGCGGTGCACTCGAATTCGGCCTTGCCTTCCAGGAAGTCCAGGAACAAAGGACTGTGGTTCAGGCGCCAGCGCTTGCGCCGTCCATCCGCGAAAGCCTCCTTGAACAGGCTCCTCGTCTGAGCGACCCCCAGGAAATGCTCCTGGTCGGGCGCTTTCTCATAGGCGTAAGCCGGCGAGATCATCATCTCGTCGACCTCGAGTTCGTCGTTCAAGAAATCGAGCACCTCGCGGACGGTCTTAGGCGAATCGTTGGTAAAGAACGTCGTGTTGGTGCTCACCCTGAAGCCGGCTGCCTGGGCCGCCTTGATCGCGGAGACGGCCTTGTCGAATGTGCCGGCCCGCTCCACCGATTCGTCGTGGCGCTCGCGCAGGCCGTCGATGTGGATCGCCCACGAGAAGTACGGGCTGGGCTCGAAGTTCTGGAGCTTGCGCTCCAAGAGCAGCGCGTTCGTGCACAGGTAGACGAAGCGCTTGCGTTTGATCAGCTCGTCGGCGATCACGTGGATCTCCGGGTGGATCAGCG
>DATJWI010000179.1:0-4602 GCA_035501375.1 Solirubrobacteraceae bacterium | reverse complement strand
GTGCGGAAGAAGAACTGCGGCCGGTACCCCGTCATGAACGCGGTATGGCGGCCGCCCTCCTCCTTCGAGAGGACGTAGAGCTGCGCCGCGCACCTCGTGCTCGCCGCGATGGCGCCGGGACGCGCGACGACCTGCCCGCGCTCGACCTCGTCCCGCTTGAGGCCGCGGAGGAGGAGCCCGACGCTGTCGCCGGGCCTCCCCACGTCGACCTCCCTGTGGAACGACTCGATGCCGATGCAGGTCGTGCGGAGCGGCTCGTCCCGGAAGCCCACGACCTCGACCTCGTCACCCTTCGCGACGGTGCCCTGCTCGATGTGCCCGGTCACGACGGTGCCGCGGCCCTCGATCGAGAAGATGTCTTCAACCGGCATGAGGAACGGTTTGTCGAGCTCGCGGACCGGCTCGGGGATGTAGGAGTCGAGCGCAGCGGCGAGATCGACGATCTTCTGCTTGTAGGCCTCGTCGCCTTCGAGCGCCTTCAAGGCCGAGCCGGTGATGAACGGGATGTCATCGCCGGGGAAGTCGTACTCGGAGAGCAGCTCCCTGACCTCGACCTCGACCAGCTCGAGCAGCTCCTCGTCGTCGACCATGTCGGCCTTGTTCAGGAACACGACGATGTAGGGAACGCCGACCTGCCTGGCGAGCAGGATGTGCTCGCGCGTCTGGGGCATCGGGCCGTCGGCCGCGGACACGACCAGGATCGCCCCGTCCATCTGGGCGGCGCCGGTGATCATGTTCTTGACGTAGTCGGCGTGACCGGGACAGTCCACGTGCGCGTAGTGGCGGTTCTCGGTCTGATACTCGACGTGCGAGGTGGCGATCGTGATCCCGCGCTCCTTCTCCTCCGGAGCGTTGTCGATCTCCTCGAAGCTGCGGGCCTCGCCGCCCATCTTCTCCGCCAGCACCGTCGTGATGGCAGCCGTCAGCGTCGTCTTGCCGTGGTCGATGTGACCGATCGTCCCGACGTTGACGTGCGGCTTGTCGCGCTCGAACTTCTCCTTCGCCACTTTCTGTTCACTCCTCTATCGACTGTTTGACGTCCGCTTTGGCCGATCCTCGATCGCATCTTCTGATCGAGGATCGTCAGGCGAACCCGAGAAATCTATCTAAATGCTGTGTTTCGTGTTAGCTGGCTTGCCTACTCATGCGGGAATCGGCTCACCGGTACGCTGCTCGACGATCTTCTCGGCGATGTTCGGCGGAACCTCTTCGTAGCCCTCGAACTGCATCGTGTAGTTGGCCCGGCCCTGCGTGTTGGAGCGCAGATCCGTGGCGTAGCCGAACATCTCCGACAGCGGCACCCTGGCGTGGATCGCCAGGGCGTTGCCTCTCGGCTCCTGGCCTTCGACGCGTCCGCGCCGGCTGGAGAGGTCGCCGATCACGCTGCCCAAGAACTCATCAGGGGTGACCACCTCGACCGAGAAGATCGGCTCGAGGAGTACCGGCTTGGCCCGTCTGGCGGCCTCCTTGCACGCGATCGAGCCGGCGACCTTGAAGGCGATCTCCGAGGAGTCGACGTCGTGGTACTTGCCGTCGACGAGCGTCACCCTGATGTCGACCATCGGGTAACCCGCCTTCACGCCGTTCTCCAAAGCCTCCTCGACGCCCTTCTCGACCGCCGGGATGAACTCTGAGGGGATCGCGCCGCCCTTGATCTTGTTGACGAAGTCGAAGCCCTCGCCGGGGGCCGGCTCAAGGTTGATGTAGACGACGCCATACTGACCCGAGCCGCCGGACTGGCGGATGAACTTGCCTTCGATCTTCTCGGCCGTGCCCCTGACGGTCTCGCGGTAGGAGACCTGCGGGCGACCGACGTTGGCCTCGACGCCGAACTCCCTCTTCATGCGATCGACCAGGACCTCCAGGTGCAGCTCGCCCATCCCGGATATCTCGGTCTGGCCGGTCTCCTCGTTGGAGCGGACCTGGAAGGTCGGATCCTCCTCGGCGAGCCTGCCCAATGCGACCGACATCTTCTCCTGGTCGACCTTCGTCTTGGGCTCGACCGCGACCTTGATGACCGGCTCCGGGAACTCGATGTTCTCGAGCTTGATCGGCGCGTCGGGCGCGGCCAGGGTGTCGCCGGTGATCACCTGCTTGATGCCAACGGCCGCGGCGATGTCGCCGGCGTAGACCTCCTGGACCTCCTCGCGCTCGTTGGCGTGCATCATCAGGATGCGTCCGACCCGCTCGGTGCGCCCGCTGTTGACGTTCAGCACCCTCGAGCCGGCCTCCAATTTGCCCGAGTAGACCCTGAAGTAGGTCAGCTTGCCGACGTAGGGGTCAGCCATGATCTTGAACGCCAAAGCCGCGAACGGTTCGGAGTCATCGGCCTTGCGCGTTACCTCGCGCTCGCCCTCCTCGCCCTTGACCAGTTCGCTGCCGGTCACCGCCGGCACGTCCAAGGGCGAGGGCAGGTAGTCGATGACCGCGTCCAGGAGCGGCTGCACGCCCTTGTTCTTGAACGAGCTGCCGCACAGGACCGGGGTCAGCTTGGTCGATAGGGTCGCCTTTCTGATCGCCTGCTTGACGAGCCCCGTCTCGATCTCCTTCTCCTCGAGGATCAGCTCGAGCAGCTCGTCGTCGTAGTGGGAGACCTCCTCGAGCAGGTGCTCGCGCGCAGCCGCGGCCTCGTCGGCGAGGCGCTCCGGGATCTCGACCTCATCCTGTTCGGTGCCCAGCTCGTCCTTGTAGACGATCGCCTTCATCGCGACCAGGTCGATCACGCCCTCGAACTCGCTCTCGGCGCCGATCGGCAGCTGGATCGGCACCGGCTTGGCGCCGAGCCTGTCGATCATCGTCTGTACGCCCTGCTCGAAGTTGGCGCCGATGCGGTCCATCTTGTTGATGTACGCGATCCTCGGCACGCCGTACTTGTCTGCCTGCCTCCAGACCGTCTCGGACTGCGGCTCGACCCCGGCCACCGAGTCGAACAAAGCGATCGCACCGTCCAAGACCCTCAGCGAGCGCTCGACCTCGACGGTGAAGTCGACGTGGCCCGGCGTGTCGATGATGTTGATCCGGTGGTCCTTCCACTGGGCGGTCGTCGCCGCCGAGGTGATCGTGATGCCGCGCTCCTGCTCCTGTTCCATCCAGTCCATCACCGCGGCGCCCTCGTGGACCTCGCCGATCTTGTAGGTCCGGCCCGTGTAGTACAAGATGCGCTCGGTGGTCGTCGTCTTGCCGGCGTCGATGTGCGCCATGATCCCGATGTTGCGGGTGTTCTGTAGTGAAAACTTGCGGGGCATTCGATCGGTCTTGCTCTTGGCCTTCTCTTTGACGGGTCTCGCGGGTACGGCGATTTCAGCGCGGTCTGACAGGTCCTGCTCGGCCCAAAAAAATGGGCCCCTCGGGCCCACGCGCGCTGCAGGTCTGATTTGGACCGTTCCGCCGCGTTATGTGCTCGAAGTGATCTCCATCTCGTTATGCGCCTGCGCTTTCGAACTCGCTCGCACAGCTGCGCCCGCGCCCAGGCGGAGCCGACTATAGCAGAGGATTTCAGGCGGTCTGCAAGCTAGCTCGAGGCGTTGCTCTTGCCAGATGAATCCGGACAGGCGCCCTCGGCGGGCACGTCCTCGAACAGGCCGCCAAGGCGCTCGAGCACCCGGGTCGCGGCAAGCAGCTCCTCGGGTCCCATCCCATCGAGCGCCTCCTCCCAGCGCGCCTGCCAGGCCTTGCGCTTAGCCACGATCTTGCGCTTGCCAGACGGCGTAAGCTTGGAGACGACCACTCGCCGATCGACCTCTGAACGGGCCCTTTCGACGTGGCCCTGGTCGGCCAGATGCTCGAGCATCTGGGTGACCGTCGCCGGCGTCAGCCTGGCCGCGGCCGCCAGCTCGCCGGCCGGCAGCTCGCCGCGGTCGTACAGCTCGGCGAGAAGCTCGAACTGAGCGTGGCTCAGCGCGGAGCCGCCGAGATGAGTGTCGCGTCCGCGCAGCCTGCTCAGGCCTCTGAACACCCGCCTGAACGCGGCGCCCAGCGCGAGCAACTGCGCTTCGCGGGCGTCGGGCGTGTCGGACGCGTCGGGCGGCTTGGCGGTCGCCGCGGTGTTCGCCATCGCCGCCGGGCCGGTCGAATCGACCCGCGCCGAGGCCGTACGCGCACGCGCGGGTGCGGCGGTCGTGGGAGTGCTCACAGCGGGCCTGGCGATGCGCGTCATCGTGCCATCCTCGCCGCGCGCGCCCTCTACATCCCCAACTCGACAGCCGGCTCGCCGGCAGGGGCCTGCTCGCGGGCGCGCGCGCGGGGCCGCTCGGCCCTCAGGAGCATGAAGCACGGGATCAAAGACAGCAGGGCCATTCCGAACGCGAACCAGTAGGCCACGTTGAAGGCGTCCGCGAGCCCTTCGGGAGTGGGCGGATGGCCGGGCACCAGCGTATGCGCCATAGTCGCGCGCTGCAAAGCAACGGCCAAGATCGCTGTGCCGATCGCGCCGCCGAGCCGCATCAGGACGTTGATCTGGGGGGTCGCATCCGACAGCTGGTCGGGCCTCATCGAGGCGAAGGCGGCGGTCATGGCGGGCATGAACGACATGCCGATGCTGACGCCCCGCAGAACCAGGATGGCCGAGATCAGGACGATCGAGGCGTGGGCGCCGATGAACGC
>DATJWI010000178.1:0-5346 GCA_035501375.1 Solirubrobacteraceae bacterium | reverse complement strand
AACGTGGCCATCCCCCAATGGAATCCTCTGCCCGGGGCCTCGTACGCGCGCGCGAGTGGCGAGCCGATCATGACCGCGTCGGCGCCCAAGGCGATCGCCTTGGAGACGTCGCCGCCGTTGCTCATGCCGCCGTCGGCGATCACCTGGCAGTACTCGCCGGTCTCGAGCATGTGCGTCGAGCGGGCGTGCGCCACGTCGGCGATCGCTGTCGCCTGCGGCACGCCGATACCAAGGACGCCCCTGGTCGTGCACGCTGCTCCCGGCCCCACGCCGACCAGCACGCCGGCGGCGCCGGTCCGCATCAGGTGCAGGCCGGTGTGGTAAGAGGCGCATCCGCCGACGACGACCGGAACGTCGAGGCTCGGGATGAACTCCTTGAGATTCAAAGGCTCGGACACGGTCGAGACGTGTTCGCCGGAGACGACGGTCCCCTGGATGACGAGCACGTCCAGGCCGGCGTCGAGCGCCAGCTCGTAGTAGTCGCGCACCCGCTGCGGCGTCAGCGAGGCGGCGACGACCACCTTCTGGTCCTTGATCTCGGCGATCCGCTTGGCGATCAGCTCCGGCTTGACGGGCTCCCTGTAGATGTCCTGCATCTCGCGGGTCGCCAGCTCCTTGGGCAGCTCCGAAATCCGCTCCAGCTGCTCGTCGGCGTCCTCGTACCTGGTGAAGATGCCCTCCAGGTTGAGGACCGCCAGGCCGCCGAGCCTGCCGACGATCGCGGCCGTCTCGGGCGAGACGACGCCATCCATCGCGGATGCCAGCATCGGCAGCTCGAACTGGTAGGGCCCCAGCTTCCAGCTGATGTCGATGTCGTCGGGGTCGCGCGTACGCCTGGACGGCACGATCGCGATGTCGTCGAACCCGTATGCCTGGCGCGCTTTCTTGCCGCGGCCGATCTCGATCTCCATCGCTGCATCATGCCACGTGAAGCGGACGAACCGGGACGCGGTATGCCGCCCGTCGCGGGTCGCCGGGGTCGGTCGCCGTCGGCCATACGGCCTGCCATCCCGGGGCGATGCGGCCTGCCACCGAGGCGATCTGGCTTGGGCGCTTGGGTATGCTCGATTGGAGATGCCAGAGCCAGCGATCCCCAGGTATGAGCCGCACGCGATCGAGTCGCGCCGGCAGGCCGCCTGGCGCGCGCGGGGGGCCTTCGCGACGCCCGCGATCGACGGCGATCGGCCCCGCCGGTACATCAAGCCGTCGGCGCCCTTCACCTCCGGGAACATCCATATCGGACATGTCCGATCGTATTCGATCGGCGATGCCTATGCCCGTTTTGTGAGGTCCCGAGGCGAGGATGTCCTGTTCGCTTTCGGGTTCGACGCGTTCGGCTTGCCGGCTGAGCTGGTCGCGATCGACCGGGGCGAGCCGCCCGCGGAGTGGGTCGAGCGCTGCGCCGCCCACATGAAAGGCCAGCTGGAGCGGCTCGGCTACTCCTTCGACTGGGACCGGGCCTTCATGAGTTCGGACCCCCAGATGTACAGGTGGTCGCAGTGGCTGTTCTTGAAGCTCCTGGCGGCCGGCCTGGTCTACGAGGGCACGGGAGCGGTCGATTGGTGCGACACCTGTCAGACTACCCTGGCCACGATCCAGGTCGAGGCCGGCGGGCTCTGCTGGCGCTGCCATCAGCCGGTCAGGCTGATCAAACGATCGCAGTGGAATCTGAAGCTGAGCGCTTACGTCGAGGAGAACGACGAGCGCTTGGCCGAGCTGTCTGACAGCGGGACCTGGGACGAGGTGGCCTTGGCCAGCCAGCGCTTCGTCTTGGGCAGGGTCGACGGCTTCGAGGCCGACCTAAAGGCCCCGGACGGCACCTCCCTGACCGTCTTCTTCGGCGAACCCGGCGACCTCGAGAACGCCCAGTTCGTGTTGATCTCGCCGAAGCATCCCGACGTCGAGCACTGGATCGCGGACCCGGATGCGCAGGCGCGCCTGGAGGACCTGCGCTCGGAGGGGCTCGGCCGCGACGAGCGCGACGCCGACTCGATCCCCCTGTTGGACACCGGCCTGACGCTGCCGGCGCCCAACACTGGCGGAGAGGGCGGCGGCGACGCTGGCAATGACGATGGCGGCGACGGGAACGGCGGCGAGCGTTTGCCGGTCTTGATCTCGCCGGTCGTCGACGGTCGCTACGGCACGACCGCCGTGCTGGGCGTGCCGTCACGCGACCGCACCGATGCCGCGATCGCGCGGCGACTCGGGCTCGAGGTTCGGGGAGAGGCGGATGCCGGGGTCTCACAAAATGGTGGTGCCCGCGCGCGCGCGTATGCGCCGGCCGAGACCAGCAACGAGACCGCCGGCGAGGCTCCCGGCCCCCCAGACACGCCCGGCCCGCGAGCGGCCGTCAGATACAGGGCCGGAGACTTCTCGATCTCCAGGCAGCGCTCCTGGGGCACGCCGATCCCGATCGTCAGGTGCGAGCGCTGCGGCACCGTGCCGGTGCCCGACGAGCAGTTGCCGGTGCTCCTGCCGAGGGACCTGACGCCGACCGGCCAGGGCAACCCCTTGGCCGAGCGCGATGACTTCGTGAACACCCACTGTCCGGGCTGCGGCGGACCGGCCAGGCGCGAGACCGACACCTTGGACTGCCATTTCGACGCGCTCTGGCTGTGGGTGCCCGTCTGCGTGCCACCCGGCGAGCGCGACCGGCCGCTGGATCAGATCTTCGGGCTCGAAGACCTGCGCGCCTGGCTTCCCTGCGAGCGCGTCGTCGCCGGCTCGGACAGCGGCAACTTCGTGTTCGATCAGCGGATCGTCACCAAGGCCCTGCGCGAGCTTGGGCCCTTGGAGTTCCTTGGCGACGGCGAGCCGTTCGCAGGCTGCCTGTTCCACGAGATGGTCATCGCCGACGGGCGCAAGATGTCGAAGCATCTCGGCAACGTCGTCGACCCCGACGAGCTCATCGAGCGCTACGGCGCCGACACCGTCAGGCTGGCGACTCTGTACGCGGCACGACCCCAGAGGACTCTGAACTGGAGCGATTCGGCCGTGCTCAGGTGCCATCGGTTCCTGAACCAGGTCTTCGACTTCGCCCAGTCCCACATCGCCGCCGCGGCCAACGGCGCGGATGAGACCGTGGCGGGCGCGGAGAACGGAGCGGTCGACGGCGCCGGCGTGGACGGGACGGCCGCCGACGGGGCGATCCAGGGGGCTGGGGTCACGACAGTAGCCGGGATCGGTCCCAAGAGAGACAAGACCGAGCATCTGCGGGTCAAGCTCGAGAAGTGGTCTGATGCGGCGGTCGAGCGTGTGACCGAGGAGATGATCGGCTTGGAGATGCACCTTGCGGTGAGGGACGTGATGAGGCTGTTCGATCGCATCAAAGACTTCGAGAAGCGGGTCCTTGCCAAGACCGAGACCGTCGGCCAAGCCGATCGCCAAGCGCTTTTGGCCGCCCTCGGCGTGCTGGCGCAGCTGCTGGCGCCGCTGGCTCCGCACGTAGCCGAGGAGCTGTGGATCGGGCTCGGTAACGACGGCACAACACAGACGCCGTGGCCAAGCGTATCTTCTGTGGTGGCGGTATGAGCCAGGCAAGCCCAAAATCGAACGGTGACGGGGCTCGCGCGAGCACGCGCTCGTGCGCGACCGGGCTCGTCTGCAAGCGCTGCCAGAACGAGTACCCCCTGAGCGACACCGTGTTCGCGTGCCCGGACTGCGGCAAGGGCCTCGACGTCGCCTACGACTACGAGCGCGCCGCCAAGCACTTCGCCGAGATCCCAGCCGAAGAGCGTCCCCAGAACATCTGGCACTTCGAGGAGCTTCTGCCGATCCTCGACGCCGGCGCCCAAGCACGGGTCGGGCTGTACTCGGGCTACACGCCCTTGATCGCGGCCGACCGCCTGGGCGCCGAGCTTGGCATCGAGAACCTCTACATCAAGGACGACTCGACCTCCCGGCCGAGCCTCTCCTACAAGGACCGGGTCGTCTCGATGTCGGTCGCCCGGCTCCTCGAACTGGGCCGCTCAGAGATCGGTTGCGTATCGACGGGCAACGTCGGCACCGCGGTCGCGTCCCTGGCGGCCAAGGCCGGCGTACCCGCGTACGTGTTCTACCCGAACAAGCTCGAGGACATGAAGGCTCGCGCTTGCAGAGCGCTCGGCGCCGAGGTCTGCCAGATCGAGGGCAACTACGACCAGGTCAACAAGCGCTGTCGCGAAGTCGCCGAAGCGACGGGTTTGGAGTTCGCGAACATCACCTTGCGGCCGTTCTATGCCGAGGGCGCCAAGACCGAGTCCTTCGAGATCGTCGAGCAGCTCGGCTGGCGCTCGCCCGAGCACATCGTCTCGCCGGCCGCCGGCGGCACGCTTTCTTCGCGGATGCACAAGGGCCTCGTCGAGCTACAGCTCCTCGGCCTGGCCGAGACCGAGGGCACCAAGATCCACATCGCCCAGCCGAGCGGCTGCAACCCGATCGCGAGCGCGATCCTGGCCGAGGAGGCCGAGGTCAAGGCGGTGACACCCGAGACCGCCGCTCACTCCTTGGCGATCGGCGCGCCCGGCGACGGCTACCTCGTGATCGACGCCGTGCGCTCGCGCGGCGGCACCGGCGGCTTCGCCTCAGACCCCGAGATCTTCGCCGGCATCGACCTCCTGGCCGCCACCGAGGGCATCCTGACCGAGCCCGCCGGCGGCACCACGATCGCGGTCCTCGAGAAGCTGGCCCGCGAAAACAAGTTCGCGCCCGGAGAGACCGTCGTGGCGGTGATCACCGGCAACGGCTTGAAGACCCTGGACGAGCATCCCGAGAAACCGTGGCCCGAAGAAATCGACTGCGAGCTGGACGCGATGCTGGCGGCGCTCGACCAGCTCAAACAAGGCCGCCCGCTCGTGGACAGCGTTCGCGAGCACCTGCACGCCTGACCACGTGAGTGCCGGCTGGGACGTGCGGCCAGCGATCCTCGTATGCCTGGCCTTGGCGGGGACGCTCGCCGGCTGCGGCTCGTTCTCGCCGAGACCGACCTCTTCGACCGAAAGCACGCCCGGGTTCGCGTCCGCCCCTTACACCCCTCAACAAGAAAAGGTCGCCGCCGGCGCCAAGCTCGTCGTGACCGACGGCTGCTCGGCCTGCCACCTGAACGGCAGCAACCCCAAGCTTGCGCCCAACTTCACGAGCCTGGCCGGCCACCGGGTCAAGCTCAGGGATGGCGGGACGGCACTCGTGAACGAACGGTTCCTGCACAGAGGCCTAACCGATCCCGGCTCCGAGGAGCTGTCCGGGTACTCCGCCGCGCCGATGCTCGCGGCGCTGGCGCGCCTGCACCTCGCTCAGCATCCGTCCGACGTGGCGGCCTTGGTCGCATTCATCGAGCAGGTCGGCCCAGAAACCGAATGACGGAGCGTT
>DATJWI010000177.1:0-2073 GCA_035501375.1 Solirubrobacteraceae bacterium | reverse complement strand
GCCCTGGATCACGCCGGTGAACTGCTTGAGCTTGGCCGGGATCTCGTCGGGGCAGCCATCCTCGTCCTGGTAGCCGTTCTTGGTCTCCGGCTCGTTGGGGCACTTGTCGACCGCGTCGGGGATGCCGTCGCCGTCGTTATCGGGGTCGGGGCAGCCGTCGTCGTCCTGGAAGCCGTCCTTGTCTTCCGGCTGGTCGGGGCACTTGTCCTGGGCGTCGGGGATGCCGTCGTGATCCCGGTCGTTGTCGACGGCGGCGACCGCGACCTGCTTGGTCGGCCGGCCGAACTCCTTGTAGAACGACAGCAGCGCCTCGAAGTCCTCGGTGAACCCGGTGCTCTTGCTGCTCGGCGGGAACAGCAGGCGCAGGTCGAGCCGGAGGCCCCAGCCGTTGTCGACGCGGTACTTGGCGCCGGCGCCGACGTAGGCGGTGAGGTCGGTGTCCTTGGCGATGTTGGCGTCGTTCTGCGAGCCGCCGTTGGCGACGATCGAGAACGCGCCGCCACCGACCAGGATGAACGGGATCAGCTTGTTGTCGGGATCGCCGGCGCGCAGCTGGGCGACGATCTGCGCGCGGTAGGTCACCGTCCAGACGTCGAACACCGAGTGGCGCGACTCGCTGGGGATGACCCCGAACTCGCCTTCGACGCCGACGTAGTCGCCGAAGAAGACGCCGAGGCGCAGGCCGAACAGCGACGAGTTGCGGATCGAGTCGGCGTTGCGGATGTCGTCGACACCGAGCTCGTTGTCATGATTGAAGACGTGGACACCAGCGGTACCGCCGATCTCGACGTTGGCGTGCGCCGCGCGACCAGTGCTAACGAGCCCACCAGCGACCATTGCCGCGACGACTGCAGCTCGACACGAGCGATTCATAGACAATCCTTTTGCGATTCTGGACGTTTCCTAACGTTCTTAACCGCTTGGCGGATCGGTTACCAGCATTGCGGCCAACTTAGTGGCACGCGCGAGGATCTCGTGTCAGCCGCGGACGCGGCCGGCGAAAAAATCTCCATGCACCTGTAATAAATGAGGAATCCTCTCACGTCGGGCGAGGGCAGCTGCGCGGCTCACCGAGTAACGCCGGGGCAGGTTTTCCGGCAAGGCGAGCGTGTGGGGCAAATAGAGCGTCGCGCAGGCCGGTCCGCCGCCGGCCTTGCCGAACAGCTCGAACAGCGGGACCGGATGGGTCGACAGGCCGAGCCGCGCGAGCTGGTTGGTGAACGCGGGCGAGACGCCGTCGGGGACGAGCACGCCGTCGCCGACCTGGCGCGAGTTGCCGGCGTACTGATCGACGGCGTCGCGGGCGTCGATCGGGATGATGCGATCGGCGCCGAGCGCGCTGGCGACGGCCGTGGCGCCATCGCCGTAGAGGCCGCCCGGGTAGTGGACCAGCACGGGCGGGCCGCTGGTCGGCCGCGCGGCGAAGTGGACGGTGTCGCCGTGGAAGTGCGGGTAGACCAGCTCGGCGTAGATCCGCGCCGCGTCGGGTACGCCGGCGAACTCGGCTGCGAACGCGACGCCGTCGCGCGAGCTGCGCGGGCTCTTCGGCGTGGTGGCGTGATCGTAGTGGCCGGGGACGGCGTAGGTCAGGACGACGCGATCGCCGACCGCGGCGACGTCGGCCATGCCCTCCCAGCGGTGCGGGTTATCGGCGATCTCGGCGGTGAGCCCGGCGGCGCTGGCGAGCTCGCCGAGCAGGCTCTTGTAATAGAGGGCCTCGGCGCGGCGGTGAGCGAGCATGTTCGGCATCACCGCGCGCAGCGCGCCACCGGCGACGGTGATCCACGGGCCGTTGGCGGCGAACACGCGGCCGGTCATCACGTCGTCGAGCCGGCCGAGCGTCTCGGTCGAGCCGAGCGGGCGGATCTGGCCATCGCCCGTGACCTCGAGCGGGCCCTTGTCGAGGAATGGTTCGTCGGCGGCCTCGAACTGGTAGATCGCGTCGCCGCCGCAGGCGAGGATCGCGTCGAGGATCGAGAGCCACTCGTCATAGGCGCGGCGCGGCGAGTAGCTGGTGTGGGCGACCTCGCTCTTGTAGTTGGCGCCGGCCTTGTTGACCGTGGCGGGAACCGG
>DATJWI010000176.1:0-4939 GCA_035501375.1 Solirubrobacteraceae bacterium | reverse complement strand
CTCCGCGGCACTGACTCCCCGCGCGCGAGTACGTACGCGCGCGTGAGGGCCCATTGTGGGTGAGAGTGCTTTGCGGGCGAGGGTGCTTGGTGAGAGTGCTCGCGCATCGTCATCAAGGCCCGTCGTGGCCCTGACGCGCGTACGCGCGCGCGTACGCGCGGCAGGGCCGATCGCTACAGTCGCCGTCCATGCCGCGAGTCTGTGCCGCCGTGCTCAACTTCAACGGTCGGGAGCTCCTGGAGGTGGTCCTTCCGTCGTTGGCTGACCAGGAGTACCGCGACTTCGAGATCGTCGTCGTCGACGACTGCTCGACCGACGACTCGGTCCAGTATCTAGAACGTGCTTGGCCACAGGTCCGGGTGGTGCCCACGGGAGCGGCAAACGTCGGAGTCTCGGCGGCCCTGAACGTGGCCGTCGCGGCGGCCGTCTCGAGCGAGTTCGTGGCCCTGCTGAACAACGACATCGAGCTGGACCCGAACTGGCTCGGAGAGCTGGTCGCGGCGCTCGATCGCCACCCAGAGGCGGCGACCGCCGCGGGCAAGCTGCTCAGCTACCGACGGCGCGGGCAGATCGACGGCGCGGGCGACATCTTTACCAGAGCCGCCGTCGCCTGGGGGCGCGGCGCAGGCCAGCCAGACCGCGGCCAGTACGACCGGCCGGAGGAGGTGTTCGCGCCGACCGCCGGAGCCGGCCTCTACCGGATCTCGGCGCTGGCGGACGTAGGTCCGTTCGACGAGTCGTTTTACGCCTATTACGAGGACGTCGACTGGGGCTTGCGCGCCCAGCTGGCGGGCTATCGCAGCCGGTATGTGCCGACGGCGATCGGGTATCACATGGGCAGCGCGACGACCAAAGGCGACGAGAACCCGGTCTACTACGAGCTCAAGCGCCGCAACGCGCTGGCGATCGTCATCAAGGACGTGCCGGTGCGGTTCGTGCTGCGCAACCTGTACCGGATCGCATACGAACACCTGCTGAGCCTCGCCTACAGCGCCCGCGCGAAAATGTTGCGCGTCCATTTGCGCGCCTTCGGCGGCGCCGCGCGTGCGGCTCCGGGCTGGCTGCGGGCGCGACGCGAGATCATGCGCCGGCGGCGCATCGAGCCGAGCGAGTTCGACCGCTTCGTCAGCAAGCGGCGCTGCTGAGATGCCGAGGGTCTGCTCTGGGCTGACGGTGGTCATCCCCAACTACAACGGACGGCCCATGCTCGCCACGATGCTCGACTCGCTGCAACGACAGACTCTGCAGCCTGCCCAGATCGTCGTCGTCGACGACTGCTCCGAGGACGACTCGGTCGACTATTTGAGCGACAGTTGGCCTCTGGTGCGAGTCGTGCGCCTGCCGGATCGCAGCGGCGTCACAGCGGCGCTGAACGCCTGCTTGGCGGCCGCCGAGACTGAGCTGGTCGGCCTGTTCAACAACGACATGGAGCTGGCCCCCGACTGCCTGGCCGAGCTGGTCGCCGCGCTCGTCGCCGATCCGAACGCCGGCTCGGCGACGCCCAAGATGCTCGACTTCGCCGATCGCACCGTGCTCGACGGCGCCGGCGACGCGCTCAGCTGGCGCGGCGGGGGGCGCCGGCGGGGCCACGGCGAGACCGACGCCGGCCAGTACGATCGCGCCGAGGAGGTGTTCGGCCCGTGCGGCGGCGCGGCCCTGTTTCGGCGTGAATCGCTCGACGCGGTCGGCGCGTTCGACGAGGCCTACTTCGCCTACTACGAGGACCTCGACTGGGCGTTTCGCGCGCAGCTATTGGGTTTTCGCTGCCGTTACGTGCCGACCGCGGTCCTCTACCACCGGGGCAGCGCCACGCTCGGGCGCGGGATGACCGAGTTCAACGGCTACCACCTGTGGCGCAACCCGGTCTGGCTGATCGTCAAGTGCTTCCCCGCGCGCAGCCTGCTGCGCCATTTCCCGTCGCTCCTCAGGGGTCAGGCTGGCAACCTGTATACGGCCGCGCGCGAGCGCAAACTGAGGACCTGGGCGCGCGCGATGCGCGACGCCGTCCTTGGCCTGCCCGGCGCCCTGCGCAAGCGCCGCGCGATTCAGCGCGCCCGCACGATCTCGCCTGCTGAGCTGGAGTTGGTCGCTGCGACTTCGCCGGACCCGTCACAGGCCTGGATGCCGGCGCCGGCGTCGCGGTCAAAGGCCGCGTCCACCCCGGGGCCCGTGACGGGGCCGACATCGACGTCGGAGTCCGAGCCGGGGCCTCGATGATCGGCCTCGTCCATCTCGTGTGGGCGCCCCTCGGCCCCGAACCGCTGAGAGAGTTCGTGCGCTCCTACAGAGAGCACGACACGGGCGCCGAGCACGAGCTCGCGATCGTCCTCAACGGAGTCGCGCCCGCGCGCGAAGGCGGAGAAGGGCAGCGAGACGCGCTGCTCGCTGAGCTGGCCGGCGTCGAGCACCGTCTGATCGAGCTCGACCGACCCGCCCTCGACCTCGCCGCCTACGGCTTCGCTGCCCGCGAGCTGCCACACGAGCGGCTGTGCTTCTTGAACTCCTACTCGGTGATCCTCCTCGACGGCTGGCTGGCGCGCTTGGCGAGCGCGCTCGGGGAGCCGCGGACCGGGATCGCGGGCGCCAGCGGCAGCTGGGAGAGCCAGGCCGAGTGGGTCCGCGGCAAGGCCCGCCACTGGCCCCTCCAGCTCGCGCGCCTGCCAGGCGCGCGCCGCGACTATCCACGCTTCCCGAACCCCCATATCCGCACGACCGCCTTTATCGCGGAGCGCGAGCTGATCCATGGCCTGGGTTTGGCTGGCGTGCGCGACAAGCGCGACACCTATCTGCTGGAGAGCGGCCGCGACAGCATCACCAGCCGGGTCCTCGCCAGCGGCCGCCGGGCCCTTGTGGTCGGGCGCGACGGCGATGTCTATGACGTCGAGGCTTGGCCCCTCGCGGGCACGTACCGCAGCGGCGGACAGCGCAACCTGCTCGTCGCCGACAAGCGCACCGCCGACTGGGAACTCGCCTCCCCGCGGCTGCGACGGCGCCTGTCGCGCGACGCCTGGGGCGGTCGGTACGGGTGACGGCCTGGGCGTGCGGGGCCGATCGGTATGGGTGACGGCACAGGATGTGCGGCGATCGGCATTAGACGGCTTGGGGCGCGACGAGGGTACGCGACGGGGGCGCGGTAGCGCCAGCCGCCTACGGCTATGGCCCGGCCACGGCGCCGCGGCGCAGCCGCAGAGACCGCGACAACCCGATCGAAGAGTCGATCGCCTCGGCCGGCGGCCATTCCCGGCGCGGCAGTCCGCGCGCCGCACGCCAACCCGCCAGGCGCCCCCTCAGCGCCTCGGCGTCATGGCATAGCGCCAAGTCGCCCGCCACGACGATCGCCTCGGTCGCGAGCGCGCGCAGGGCCGCTCGCCCCCGCAGCACGCCGTAGCGGCGCAGCAGGTAACCCCTGCTGAACCCGGCGAGCCGGCGCTGTTCGGCGGTGCGTCGCCCGTAGGTACGCGAGCCGAGATGCACGCCGACGGCCTCCGGGACGGCGCGCGTCTGCCAGCCGGCGCTTCGCAAACGCAGGGCAAGATCGACGATCTCCATGTAGGCCCTCATCGCCTCGTCCAGGCCGCCGACCTGCTCCCAGGCCGAGCGCCGGTAGGCGGCGGTGGTGCCCTCTGGACCGGCCAGCACCGGCTGGCCGCCGCCGGTCGTTGCGGCGTTGGTTTGGCCGGTCGCGGCGGTGGAGGTATCGGCGGTAGTTGTGGTGCTGGTCTGGGCGGTCGCGGCGGCGTCGGTGTGCGCGGTCGCGGCCGGCAGGCCCTGCAGGCGGGCGAAGGCGGCCAGCGTGGGGTCGACGGTAACGCCCAAGCTGTCGATCGTCTGCTCGCCCGGCGCGAGCATCAGAGCGGCTGTCGAGCCCAGGCCGGGCTCGCTTAGCAGCGGGGCCGTCAGCCGCTCCAGGCAGTCGGGGCGCAGCTGGACGTCGTTGTTGACCAGCACCACGATTTCGCCCTCGCCGCTCTGCACGCCGCGGTTGGCGGCCGCCGTGAAGCCGACGTTCTCGGGCAGCGACACGACCGTGACGCCGGGCCAGTCGGTCCTCAGGCGCTCGCCGGTGCCGTCGTTGGAGCCGTTGTCGACGACGATCGTGCGGTGGCCGATCGTCTGGCGCGCCAGGTGCTCCAAACAGTCGTCGGTCAGCTTGTAGTTGTTGTACGCCGGGATGACGACGTCGATGGAGGCGGCCACGGCGCAATGCTACGGGTGCGCCGCCGGCAATAGCCTTGCTCCCCGTAATGCCTCCACGTGGACCCCACATCGGCCTGAACCTGATCTTCCTCGTGCCCGGCGAGACCGGCGGAATGGAGGTGTACGCGCGCGAGCTGATCCCCGCGTTGCTCGAGGCGGCACCGCCCGGGATGCGCTTCACGGCGTTCGTCAACCGCGAGCTGGCCGGCGCCGGCGGTGGCTGGGAGGACGGTGGCGGTGTGGGCGCGGGCGGCGGTGGCGGTGTGGGCGGCGGCGGCGACCCCCTGATGCGGGCGCTGCCGACGGTGACCGTGCCCGTGCACGCGCGCAATCGTGTGCAGTGGGTCCTCGGCGAGCAGGGTCCGCTGCCGCTGCTGGCGGCCAAAGCGAAGGTCGACCTGATGCACAGCCTGGCCTCCACATCCCCGCTGTGGGGGCATTTCAAGCGTGTCACGACCGTGCACGACCTCATCTACGCCCGTTATCCGGAGGCTCACGGCGGCCTGCTCGGTCGCGGTATGAGGCTGCTGGTGCCGGCGGCCGTCAGGCGCAGCGACCGGGTGATCGCGGTCTCTGAGAGCACTCGCGACGACCTGGTCGAGCTGCTCGGGTGCAGTGACGAGCGGATCGACGTGGTGCCCAACGGGGTCGGCTCGGTGCGGCGTTCCAGGCCCATGCCGGAGCCCGAGCTGCGCGCGCGCCTGGGGCTCGGCGAGCGCGAGATCGTGCTGGCGCTGTCGGC
>DATJWI010000175.1:0-3209 GCA_035501375.1 Solirubrobacteraceae bacterium | reverse complement strand
CATGTCCGGCCTTCAGGCCCCCGTTCGGCTGTCCGATGGTCCGCCCGGGCCGTCCGACGCCCGGCCGTCTGACGTCCCCGCCCGGCCGTCTGAGGACTGGATGGGCGAGCTGCTGGACGCCGTCTGGGCCCGTCAGCGCGGCCTGATCGAGGAGCGCATCGACTCGATCGATCGCGCGCTCACCACGCTGTGCTCGGCTCGACTCGACGAGCGTTCGCGCGCTCAGGCAGAGCACGCGGCCCACATGCTGGCCGGCTCGCTCGGCACGTTCGGCTTCTGGGATGCCTCCGAAGCGGCCCTCCAGATCGAGTTCGGTCTGGTCGCGGGCCCGGCTCCCCGGGACGCGCCCGGGCTGTCTCGGCTGCTCGGCCGGTTGCGCGAGGAGGTCGAGGATGCGCTTGTGCCGCCGTCGGGCTGCACATAGCCGGAACGTGGCTGCTCGCGCCGCGGCGCGAGCATGAAGCGCTACACCCCCTCGAGATCGCGCCGCCGAAAGGCCCATAGACCGGCCAGAGCGGCCGCCAGGCCGATAGCCAGCATGATCGCGGCAGCGCCGGTCTTGAACGGCTGTGCCGGCACGAGCCCGACGTGGGCGAAGGGCGTCACTTCGACGAGCCATTTGGGAACGCCCAAGAGCGAGCCGACCAGCTGCCACAGGAAGGCGGCGGTCACCAGGCCGTAGGCGATCCCGACGCTCGCCCGCGGCCAGAGGCCGTACGCGAGCGCGGCGACGCCCAGGAACAGCAGGCCGACCGGCAGGCAGTTCGCGCCCGCCTCGAGCATCCTGGCCGGCGAGAGGCTCACGCCCTGCAGGCCGGCTCCCGCCCAGGTGAAGAGCCCGGCGCACACGCTCAGGGCGACGGCTGCTCCGGCCGCCAGCACGAGCCTGCCGGCGAGCCAGCCAAGGCGGCCGGCGGGCAGGGCCAGCAGCGTCTCCAGGCGCTGCTCAGACTCCTCGCGCCTGGCGTTCGCGATCTGTGAGCACCCGAACAGGCTGACGGCAAGGACGAAGAAGATGAATACGAGCGCCAGGTATCCGGTCGGCGTCGCGATCGAGCCCGCGCCGAGCTTGGCGACCTCTTCCTTTATCCCCTTGGTGATGCCCGCCGAGGAGATGCTGGAGGAGAGCAGGCCGAGGACCAGCGCGAATGTGGCGAAGCTCGCCAGCCACACGCCGAGGCTTGCCCGCTCGCCGCGCAGGGCCAGGGCCGTCGGGCTGCCAAGCAGGCGAAGGTCGGGGTCGGCGGAGTCCTTCGCCGGCAGGACCCCGGTGCCGAGGTCGCGCCTTTTCGCGATCCGCCCGGCGAGCGCCAGCGCGAACGCGGTCGCGGCCAGCGGCGCCAGCAGGACCAATGGCCGCGGGCCGGTGAACGGGCGCAGTTCCTCGGCCCAGCCCAGCGGCGTCAGCCAGCGCAGCCAGCCCGCTCCGGAGGAGGTGTCGGCGATGATCCGCAACAGCAGGAACAGGCCGACGATCGCGCTGCCCAGCTCGAGCGCGACCCTCCTGTTGGCCGCCACTTGGCTCGCCAGCGCGCCGACGCCCGTGAACACGAGGGCGACCGAGGCGGTGGCCAGGGCCAGGTACGCCGAGCCCCCGGCGGGCAGGCCGCCGATGACGAAGCCGATCGTCTCGGCCAGCCACACGACCCCTATGCAGGCCCCGATGCCGACGAGCGAGGCCGCGTATGAGGCGCCGCGCCCGACCTGGCCGGCCAGGACCAGCTCGGCCCGGCCCGAGTCCTCCTCGGCCCTGAGCGCCCTGACGGCCGCCAGCACACCGAAGACGGCCGCCGCGATCGCCAGGGTGCCGCCGACGCGCCAGGCGCTGTAGCCGGAGACGGTCGTCACCTCGTACGGGTAGCCGTAGAACAGCCGGATCGCAGCGTTGTTCGCGAAGGCGTGGGCGAACTCGATCCGGTCGGCGAGCGTCGGGTAGGCATGCTTGAAGCCGGCCGGCTGGATGTAGGCGTAGATCGCGAACAGGTACCCGAAGGCGATCGTCCTGGTCCGGGCGTCCCTGAACGCACGTCCTGCAAGCGCCTGCACGCGCGCGCGCGCACGGCTGGTCGCGGAGGCTCGATCCCTGGCGGGAGAGGCCGGACCGCGACGTGTTCTGTTTTTGCCCTGTCCGCGTCCGCGTCCGCGCGCGCGCGTGGCGCCGGTTTCGCTACGCACGTTCGGTCCCGCTGTGGGCGCCGCCGCCGGGGGTCCCGTCGCCGCCCTCGGAGCCGTCGTAGTGGTGCAAGAAGATCTCCTCCAGGCTCGGCTCCCGGCTCGTCAGGGTCGCGATCGGGTGCTCGGCGAGGGCCGCGATCAGAGGCCCGACAGGGCCCGTGACCTCGCAGCGCAGAGTCCGCTCGCCGGCCTTGGCCACGGTCACGCCCGGCAGCGCCGGCAGCGACGGGGCCGGGCCCGCGAAGGTCGCCTCGACCGTCTGGGCGACCAGGTGGCGTAGCTCGCTCAAAGTGCCCTGGTCGACCAAACGTCCCTCCTTCAGTATCCCGACGCGGTCGCACAGAGCCTCGACCTCACCAAGGATGTGCGAAGACAGGAAGACGGTCTGGCCCCTGGCCTTGGCCTCCTCGATGCAATCCCTGAACGCGACCTCCATCAGAGGGTCCAGGCCGCTGGTCGGCTCGTCGAGCAGCAGCAGGGGCGCCCGGGTCGCGAGCGCCGCGACCAGCTGGACCTTCTGGCGGTTGCCCTTCGACAGGGCCCTCACCTTCTTGCGGTCGTCCAGCTTGAAGCGCTCGGTCAGCTCGGCCCTGTAGGCAGCGTCGACATTGCCGTGCAGCTTGCCCAGCAGCTCGAACGTCTCGGCCGCCGTCATCGACGGCCACAGGAACGGCTCGCCCGCGACGTAGGCCACGTCGCGGTGGGCTGTCACCGGGTCGCTCCAGGCGTCGAGCCCGAACAGCGCCGCCCTGCCGGCGCTCGGTCTGTGCAGGCCCAGGAGCAGCCTGATCGTCGTCGTCTTGCCCGACCCGTTCGGGCCGAGATAGCCGTACACCTCGCCAGGGGCGACCTCGAGGTCCAGGCTGTCGAGCGCCACGGTCCGGCCGTAGCGCTTCGTCAAGCCCTCGGCCACGATCGGCGGTCCCGTCATCTGGCGCCCTCCGGTCCCATCATCCGGCACGCATCTTCGTACACCCGTCGGAAGCGTCCATCCGGGACCGGCCCGGCAAGGGCTGTGGGTAACTACGCAGGCC
>DATJWI010000174.1:0-5460 GCA_035501375.1 Solirubrobacteraceae bacterium | reverse complement strand
GATCGTGGTCGTGCCGGGCACCGAGTCAAGCCAGGCCCAGCACCTCTATGAAGCCCACTTCGGTCCTGGCCAGCTGGTGCCGGTCCTGCTGCGGGCTCCAGCCGCCGACCTCGCCCAGCTGGAACGCCAGGGACCGGCGCTCGTGCGGGCCCTGGCCAAGCGCCCGCACACGCGGGTCCTGTCGGCGTGGGACACCGGAGCCGCGGGCGCCGGCCTGCGCCCGTCCAGCGACGCCCGGACGATCGTCGTCTCGGTCGACCGCCCCGAAGGCGAGGTCGTGGCCCATGACCAGCCCCAGATCGAAGCCCTGGTGGCGCGCACGATCTCAAGGCCCATCCGAGCGAGCGTGACCGGGCAGGCCTCGATCGATCGCGCCCTCAAGGACCAGGCCCTGAGCACGACCCGCAGGGCGGAGCTGATCGCCGTCGCCATCCTCTTCCTGGCGCTCCTGATCGGCCTGCGCGCGCCCCTGGCGGCGCTCCTGGTCGCGGCCCTCGGAGCTGGGACGGTGCTCGCCGGCTTCGGATTGATGACGCTCTTGGGCAAGGTCTTCGCGACCGACCCGATCGCCGTGGCGCTCGCCTCGATGACCGGCCTGGCTCTGGGCGTCGGCTGCTCGCTCTTGATTCTCGACCGCTTCCACCAAGAGGAGCTGGCCGGCTTTCACCAGGAGCAGCTGACTCTCGACGAGGCCCGGACCTCCAGCGAGCAGCTCGGCCCACCGGACCGTCGCTCCACCGGCCACCACCCGGGTCTCGGCCACCGCGAACGCCGAGACACCCGCGAGGCGGCGCTCGCGGCCTCCAAGGCCGTGGCGGGCACGGGCCGCGCGGTCCTGCTCGCGGGCTCCGGCCTGATCCTGGCGCTGCTCCTGGCCACGGCGATCGCGCCGACCAAGATCCTTACCTCCCTGGGAATCGGCGTACTGCTGTGCGCGGCGCTCGCCGTGGGCGCGGCCGTGGTGGTGATGCCGGCCGCGCTCGTGCTCTTCGGACGCGACGTCGCGTCCGGCAGGAGCGCGCCCCCGGGCCTCGTGCGCGACTGGGATCGCCTGGTCGGGGCCGGCGCGTGGGTGCGTCGCAACGCCGTCGGCGCCGGCGCGGTGGCGACCGTGGCGCTGGCGCTGCTGGCCGCCCCGGCGCTGTCGCTGAAAACCGGCCCCCCCGGGGTGGAGCAGTTGCCCAAGGGCAACTCCGCCCGCACGGCCTACGAACAGGTCGCCCGGACGATGGGGCCAGGCTGGCCGACCCCGTACGACCTGATCGTCGTGAACCCGAAGGGACCGATCACCACCGCCTCGACCCTCGCCAAGCTCGAAGCGCTGCAGACCGAGATCGCGCGCGACCGGGCCGTGGCCTCGGTCGCCGGCCCGGGCGCGCTCAGCGCCCAGACCAAGCCGCTCGGCAAGCTGCCCACCTCCCTGCAGGAATCGAGCAAGCTCCTGACTGGCGGCAAGAAAGACCTCAAGCGTTTGGCTGGCGGCCTGGGCGAAGCGGGCGCCGGCGCCAAGCAGCTGCAGGGCGGGCTCGTGGAAGCGACCACGGGCGCCGGCAAGCTGCACAGCGGCTCCGGCGAAGCTCGCTCGGGATCGGCGCAGTTGCACGCGGGACTCGTGAAGGCTCGCACCGGCTCGGCGGCCTTGAGCAAAGGCCTGGGCGAAGCGCTCACCGGCGCCAGGGCATTGAAGGGCGGGGCCACCCAGGCGCTTGCCGGCTCGGTCGAATTGGCCAACGGCCTCAGCTCCGTGCACGCCCCCGCCGCCGAAGCGGTGCCCTCGATCAAGCAGCTGGCGACCCTGACCGCCCAGACGGACGGCTCCATCGGCGCGCTGCAAAACCAGGCGCAGAACTCTGCGGGCGAGGTGGCGAGCGCGATCGCGGCCCTCGAAAACATGGCCTCCGCCAAGAGCGACCCCCACTACCAGGAAGCGCTCGCGGCGCTGAAGCGAGCCGGGGGCTCTGCCGGCGAAGTGGCCGGCGGACTGACCGATGTGCAACCGAGCGCGGCCGGCGCCGCCCAGATCGCCGGCGCGACGGCGACCAGGGACACGTTCCTGGCGAACGCGCTGGGCCAGCTGAGCAGCGGCGCGAGCCAGTTGCAGGCGGGTATCGCCCGGCTGCACGCCGGCAACGCCCAGTTGGCATCCGGGATCGGCAGACTCTCCAATGGCGGCGGCCAGCTCACCACCGGTTTGACCGCGTTGCGCAACGGGTCCGGCGAACTGGAAGCCGGGCTCGGCGCCCTGACGAACGGTACGGGCGAACTGCAGAGCGGCCTGGCCGGCGGCGTCGGGCCAACCGGCCTGCTCGTCAACGGGCTCGGCCTGATGCAGTCCAGCGTCGCCAAGTTCAGCGGCAAGCTGCCGTCGCCGAAGGAACTGGAAGAACTGAAACGCAGCTCCCCGGGCCTGTTCAATTCCGGCTACTTCCTGCTCGCCGCGGTCGCCGGCGCGCCCGCCGCGGCAAGCAACGAAGCGAGCTTTGCGGTCAACGTCGCACGCGGAGGCTCGGCCGGCCAGATCGTGGTGATTTCCCGCTATCCCGCCAGCGACCCGCGCACCGCCAGACTCGGCGAACGTCTGGAAACCCAGGCCCGCCGCTTCGCTAAAGCCAACCGCCTGCAGGTCGCGCTCGGCGGCCCTGCCGGCAACCTCGAGAACTACACGAGCGCCACCAACGCCCGTCTGAAGTGGGTGATCCTGGCCCTGGCCGTCGCCCTGGCCTTGACGCTCGGGATCGCGCTGCGAGCGGTGGCCGTGCCGGTGGTGGCGATCCTCTTCAACCTGCTGACCGCCGCCGCCACGTTCGGCGTCCTCAGCCTGCTGTTCAGCGGCTCGAACCCGCCGCTCGGCGGACCTGGCTACATCGACCCGATGTCGATCGCCGGCATCTTCGCGATCGTCTTCGGCATCTCTTTGATCTACGAGACCGTGCTGTTGGCGCGCACACGCGAGGAGCTTGTGGCCGGCGCCGACGCCGACACCGCCCTGGACACGGCGTTGCGCAGCACAGCCGCGGCCAGCACCGGAACAGGGCTGCTCATGATCGCGGCGCTGATCCCGTTCGCCACCACCGGCCTGCTGCCCGTGCGTGAGCTGGGGGTCGGCATGGCGGTCGCGGTCGCGCTCGACGTGTTCCTCGTGCGCCCCGTGCTTCTGCCCGCGGCGGTCGCGGTGCTCGGTTCGCGCGCCTGGTGGCCGACGAGGTGCGCACAAGTACGGAGGCCCAAGCCGCATGCCACCCCGATGGACGGGGAGCCGGGCAACCATAGAGTCGGATCAGGAGCACTCATACGAACATCCGCGAAGGAGGAGGCAAGACGATGAGAAAACTGCTGCAGGTCTCTGGGGCTGCGATCGCGATCGCGGCGATGCTGGGCGCAGGCATCGCGTTGGCGAGTTCACAGTTCAAGCAGACAGCGAAGATCACGTTGACCGCGACCAAAGCCGGCGCATCTACAGGCTTCGGGGCAGCTCTCGCCTCTTCGGACCCGGGCGCGCCCAACGGGCAGCCGCAGGCCCTGAAGACGCTGACGGTCACCTTCCCGACCGGCACCAAGTTCAACTTCAAGAGCACCGCCGTCAAGCAGTGCGCGGCCAGCCCTCTCGAACTGATCGCCACCAAGGGCGCCGCCTGCCCCGCCAAGAGCAAGATCGGGACGGGTACCGCCAACGCCAACGGCGCGCCCGTGTATCCGACGATCCCCGAGAACGCGACCGTCTATGTCGGCAAGGGCAAGCTGCTCTTCCTGCTCGTGCCCGCCGGCCCGGTCGGCAGCACGATCCCGCTGGAAGGAAGCGTCTCGGCCAACAAGCTGACCACCCCCGTGCCGGTGCTCGGCTCTGGTGGCCTGACGATCGTGATCACCGAACTGAACCTCAAAGTCAAAGCGGTCGGGTCCGGCAAGCAGGCGTTCGTGACGGCCGGCCAGTGCAACGGCTCCAAGTTCACCGTCAAATCGAGCTTCGCCTACTACACGGGCTCGCCCGTGTCGCTGACGAGTTCCTCGAAATGCGCCAAGTGAGGTAGGTGACGGTCATGGCCACAACCACGGTGGCACGACCCACTGCCGCCGGCCTACGTCCCGTCGCCGACCGCGTCACCGGCGCCGCCACGCTCGGACAGATGGTCCTGTCCACGTCCGAGCGTGGCGATGACGTCGCCCTGCGCCACCCTGCACGCGGTGGCGGCGAGCGCTCGATCACCTACCGTCAGCTTGGCCGTCACGCGCGTGAGATCGCCCGCGGCCTGATCGCCCTCGGCGTCGACGCCGGCGAGGTCGTGTCGATCCTGTCCGCCACCAGGGCCGAGTGGACGCTGTGCGAGGCCGGCGCCGTCTGCGCCGGCGCCGTGGTCGCTCCCATCTACGACACCAACTCCGCCGAGGAGTGCCGCCACGTGCTCTCCCACTCCGAAGCAAAGGTCGTTTTCTGCGAGAACAAGAGCCAGGTCGAGAAGGTCCAGGCGGTCAGGGCTCGCTGCCCGCGCCTCGAGCACGTGATCGCGATCGAAGGCCAGGCCGACGACACGATCTCCCTGGCCGAGCTGCGCCGCAGGGGACGGACGATCGCGGAAGAGGAGGTCGAGGAGCGCGTGCGCGCCACCCAGCCCGGCGATATCGCGACCCTCGTCTACACCTCCGGCACGACCGGGCCGCCGAAGGGCTGCGCGCTGACCCACGCCAACTTCTTGGCGGCCACCGCCATGTATCGCGGCCAGCTCGAGCTCGACGAGATCCAGCCCGTGATCTACATGTTCCTGCCCCTTGCCCACGTCCTCGCCAGACTCGCCCAGACGGTCGTGCTCGACGTCGGCGGGACGCTCGTCTACTGGAGCGGCAAGCCCGACCGAATCCTCGAGGAGGTCGCCGAGTGCGAGCCCACCCACTTCGTGGCCGTCCCAAGGGTCTACGAGAAGCTGCACACCGGCGTTATCGGCGCGCTCGAGAGCCGCGACCCTGTCTCTCGGGCGCTGTTCGCCTGGGCCCTGGAGGTCGGGCGCCGCGCGCGCAAAGCCCAGCGCGCCGGCAGGACGCTCGGACCCGTCTCGGCCCTGCGCCTGGAGATCGCCGAACGCGTCGGCCTGGCCAAGGTCAGGGGTCTGTTCGGTTCGCGTCTGAAGCTTGCCCTGGTCGGCGCCGCGCCGATCGACCACGAGCTGCTCGAGTTCTTCGACGCTTGCGGCGTGCTCGTCCTGGAGGGGTACGGCATGACCGAGAGTTGCGCGACGGCGACCCTGAACCCCGCGGGCGCCCCTCGCTTCGGCACCGTCGGCCAGGCCTTGCCCGCCAGCGAAGTGATGGTCGACGAGGACGGCGAAGTGCTGCTGCGCGGCCCCCACGTGTTCGCCGGCTACCACCGCGACCGCGCCGCGACCGCCGCGACGTTCGCCGACGGCTGGCTGCGCACGGGCGACCTCGGCACGCTCTCGCCCGACGGCTACCTGACCTTGACCGGGCGCT
>DATJWI010000173.1:0-5074 GCA_035501375.1 Solirubrobacteraceae bacterium | reverse complement strand
GCAGAGCGCGTCACCATCGCCGGGTCGATGATGCCTTCGGCGACGAGATCGACGATCTCGTTGGTCGCGGCGTTCAGGCCCTGGCCGGCCTTGGCCTTGCGCACGTCGTTGACGACGACCGAGCCCTCCAGGCCCGCGTTCTCGGCGAGCTGGCGCAGGGGCTCCTCCAGCGCGCGCAGGACGATACGGGCTCCTGTGCGCTCGTCGTCGGAGCCGTCCGCAGAGGCGCCGTTGTCGGAGATGTCGACGGCGGTCGAGGCCTGCAGCAGGGCTACCCCGCCGCCGGGAACGATGCCCTCCTCGAGCGCCGCGCGGGTCGCCTGTAGGGCGTCCTCGACGCGGTGCTTCTTCTCCTTCATCTCCGTCTCGGTGGCCGCGCCTACCTTGACGACGGCGACGCCGCCGGAGAGCTTGGCCAAGCGTTCTTGGAGCTTCTCGCGGTCGAAGTCCGAGTCGGTGTTCTCGATTTCGCCTTTGATCTGGTTGATCCTGCCCTTGATCGCCTCGGCATCGCCGGCGCCGTCCACGATCGTGGTCGTGTCCTTACCGACGACCACCCTGCGGGCGCGGCCGAGCTGAGAGAGCTGGGTGTTCTCGAGCTTGAGGCCCATCTCCTCGGTGATGACCTCGGCCTTCGTCAGGATCGCGATGTCCTCGAGCATGCGCTTGCGCCGATCGCCGAAGCCGGGGGCCTTGACGGCGACGCCCGTAAACGTTCCACGGAGCTTGTTGACGACGAGCGTCGCCAGGGACTCGCCCTCGACGTCCTCGGCGATGATCAGCAAGGGCTTGCCCGACTGGATGACCGCCTCGAGCACCGGCAGCACGTCGCGGACCGAGCCGATCTTGGAGTTGGCGATCAGGATGTAGGGGTCCTCGAGGGTCGCCTCCATGCGGTCCTGGTCGGTGACCATGTACGGGGAGATGTAGCCCTTGTCGAACTGCATGCCCTCGGTGAACTCGAGGTCCATGCCGAACGTCTGGCCCTCCTCGACGTTGACGACGCCGTCCTTGCCTACCTTCTCGATCGCGTCGGCGATCACGTCGCCGATCTCTTCATCGCCGGCCGAGATCGTCGCCACGCGGGCGATCTGGTCCTTGCCGGAGACCTCCTTGGACTGTGAGGCGATGTTGGCGACGACCTCGTCGACGGCCTTCTCGATGCCACGCTTGAGCGCCAGGGGGTTGGCGCCGGCGGCGACGTTCTTGAGGCCCTGCTTGACGATCGCCTGGGCCAGGACGGTAGCCGTCGTGGTGCCGTCGCCGGCGACGTCGTTGGTGGCAGTGGCCACCTCGCGTACCAGCTGGGCGCCCTGGTTCTCGAAGACGTCCTCGACCTCGATCTCGCGCGCGATCGTGACGCCGTCGTTGGTGATCGTGGGGGCGCCGAACTTCTTGTCGAGGACCACATAACGGCCCTTGGGACCGAGCGTGACCTTGACCGCGTTGGCGACCGCGTCGACGCCCGCCTCGAGCGCCTTGCGTGCCTCCCCGTTGTACTTGATGTCCTTGTGAGCCATTTAAATCTCCTTATGCGACCTTGGCGAGGACGTCCGACTCGCGCAGCACGAGCAGATCCTCTCCGTCGACCTTGATCTCGGTGCCGCCGTACTTGCTGTAGAGGACCTCGTCGTCCGCCTGCACGTCCAGCGGGACGCGCTTGCCGTTGTCGTCGAGCCTGCCGTCTCCAACCGCCAGGACCTTGCCCTTCTGCGGCTTCTCCTTGGCAGTGTCGGGCAGGACGAGGCCACTGGCCGTGGTCTCCTCCTCCTCGATCGCCCGCACGATCAGACGATCGCCCAAGGGCTTGAGCTTCATATTGAAAACCTCCGTCTAGAGAGTGCGACCGGCGACCCGCTGAGATGGGGCCGCCCCTTTGGCACTCCCACCAGGAGAGTGCCAATTGCTTGCTCAATATATAGCAAGCTCGGCCAAAATCAAGTCTGATTGGCAGTCGCGTAGCGAGACTGCCTGAATGAGGGCGACTGGGCCGCCCGGACGGGCGCCATCGGACGGCGAGGAGAGGCGAGAAAACCGGCCGGCGAGCCCCGAGAGGCTGCCGGCGGGTCAGTTCTGAGCCCCGCCGAAACCCTTCATCGCCTCGGTGATCCCGGCCGGCTTGTCGAGGATCTGGGAGAACCGGACGACGGTGACGATGTCCTCGGTCGAGACCGAGCGGCCGTAGATCTGTTCGAGGAAGTGGATGAGTTCCTCGTGACGTCTGAACTCGGGGTTGTCGTGCTTGATGTCCCTTGGCGAGAGATCGCCGAGGGCCATGACCTCGACCTGGTCGATGACGGCTTCGAAGATCCGTTCGCGGGGCGAGTACTGGTAGCCGATCGTGACGAGCACGGCCTGGTTCTTGCGGTACTTGCCGGACTTGTCGCCGAGCCTGATCGTGGCGGTCTTGCGGCCGCGCAAGAGCTCGTCGGCGAAGATCGTCGAGTAGAAGTTCAGAACCTGCATGACCAGGGCAGGCTACCGGTCTTGGCGGCGCGGGCGACGTCCACCGTCTCCGCGCTCCTGGGCCGGCGCCGGCGCGCCGAGCGTTTGCAGGGCCTTGGCGACCGTCTCGCGCTCGCCTTGGTAGCTGAGCTTCGAGAGGGCTCCACGCAGGTCGATCCAGCGCGCCCGCTCGACCTCGTCGTCGTGGTCGGCCAGGTCGCCGGATACGTAGCGGAACAGGAAGAAGACGACCGACTTGGAGACGGTCCTGCCTTCGCGCCTGTACCAGTAGCCGATCTCGCCCAGCTCGGCTATCAGCTCGACGTTTGCCCCAGTCTCCTCGCGCACCTCGCGCACCGCCGTCTGCAGGGCGTTCTCGCCGGGATCGATGTGGCCCTTGGGCAGACACAGGACACGCGCGCCGCTTGGGGACCTCCGAACGGGAACGATCGCCACGAGCTGCTCTTTACCGGCCTCTCCCCGGATCACCACCCCGCCGGCCGATGTCTCGTGGTCGGATCGGCGTTTGCCTTTGGCCCGATCAGAAGACATAGCGTCGAAGCGCCTGGACGTCGTGAACGGTCAGGCGGCCGCGCCCCTGGGAGATGACTCCGGCTCGCTCGAGCGCGGCCAGAAAGCGGCTGGCCGACTCGCGCGATGAGCCCGCGAGCTGCGCGAGGTCGGCCTGGGTGGCGGTGACGAGCACGTCCTGGTCTTCGCCGGCGCCTGGGCTTTCCTGCTCGACGAGCTCGGCCAGAACGGCCGCGACACGGCTCTGGACCGTCTGAAAGGACTGCCTAGAGAGACGCTCGTTGGTCTCCCGCAAGCGCCTGCCGAGGGCAATCACCAGGCGCGTGGAGATCTCGGGGTGCTCGGTCAAGAGGCGCCTCATGTCGGGGCCGAGCACGGCCACGACGTCGGTCGGCTCGATCGCTTCGACGGTGGCGGAGCGGCGCTCGTCCTCGAACATGGCGAGCTCCCCGAAGAAGTCGCCCGGGCCGAAGGTGGCGAGCGCGATCGTGCGCCCGTCCGAGTGCTCGCGTACAGCCCGGGCGCGGCCAGAGCGGACGATGTAACAGGTGTCGCTGGCGTCGCCCTCTCTGAAGACGACCTGGCCGGGCTCGAACGAGCGTGGGACAGCCAGTTCGGCGATGCGCTCCAGATCGGCCGGCACGAGCTCCGCGAAGACCGGGACGTGGGCAAGCAGATCGACGACCTCGGCTGAACGCATCTTGGCCACGGCGGCCAGGGATATCACACCGCGACTGGCGTGGCCGCCGAGCCCGGAAGCGCCGCCGTGACGACCTGCGCGGCGGTATCTTGGGGCGTGATGAGCGACCTCTTTGGCGGCACCTCGGGAAGCACTTCGGGAGCAGGATCGGGATCGCGCGCCCGATCTCGATCCTGGGTATCTCAGGTATCTCAGGTATCTCGGGTATCTTGGGTATCCGCGCGCGCGGGCATCCTCTTTTTGGGAGTCTCCTTCGGCAGCGCCCTCGTTTTGGGAATCTCCGTCGCCGGCGCCGATACCGCGACGCTCACCACCGCAAGCCCCGCCGCCTTCGCCACCGCGACCCCCGCCTGGCTTACCTCTCCTGCCACGCTCACCACCAGGATCTTGGCCGGCGCAGCGACCCGTGCGCCCAGCAGCGGCACGGCCGTCAGGCGCTCGCTGCTGTCCTCACGCGAATTGTGGGCGACGGTCGACGTGTGCGCCCCCAAGGACGAGCCCGACACCGTCGGCATTCGCGGCTCGATGCCCGGAGATCCAGGGGGGCGAGGCACGGCCATGTACATGCGCTTTCAGCTGCAGTATCGGGAAGCGAAGAGCGGCGCCTGGGTGGATCTCGCTCACGGCGCCGAGTCCGGCTTCATAGAGGTGGGCACCGGCAAGGCGGCGCGTCAGGGCGGGACCAGCTTCCAGCTAGTCCCCGCCAAGAGCGGCCCCGGATACACGCTCAGGGGCTTCGTGACGTTCCAGTGGCGCCGGCACGGCCAGGTCGTGCACGAAACCGAGCGCGCTACCACCGAGGGGCACCAGAGCCTCGCGGGGTCGGATCCACCCGGCTACAGCGCCGCCGAATGCACGATCCCTTAGCGCGCCTTCAGGGGGTGCTAGCGCGGCGGGCGCCGACGTGAGCGGCTGGCGGTCGACTGCTCGACCGCCAGCTTTTCGGCCTTGGCGCGGGACTGCTTGGGAGCTTTGCTCGAAGTGGTCTTTCCGCTTGCGGCGTTGGCTGCCGCGGACTTTCCCGCGGTGGCTTTCCGCTTCGCGGCTCTACCTTTCGCGGCCTTGGCGGTCGACTCGGCCTTGGACGTCGCGGAAGACTCGGACCGAGTCCGGGCGGACGCGGACTTGGCGGGGGCGTCCTTGGGCTTGGCGGGCGCGAGCGCCGTGGCAGCGGTCGCGTCCGGCGTGGAGCCCTTCGTGAGGCCCTGCAGGATCTTGGGTTCGCTGCGGGCTCGGTCGATCGCATCGATCGCCTCCTTGGCGCCGATGTAGGGAGCGAGCACGAAGTAAGAGATGTAGTGGGAAAGGCAGGGTAGGTAGCGTATGCGGTCGCTGGCCGAGTAGGCGCTGAAGACATCCCAGATCGCCCCGGCGACGACCTCTTGCGCGATCTCGGGG
>DATJWI010000172.1:0-10129 GCA_035501375.1 Solirubrobacteraceae bacterium | reverse complement strand
CTCCCGACTTCGGCAAGACGCACCGACCGTCGCGTACAAGACAGGTACGCGACGGAGGGAGGACGTAGCCAGGCGGCGCGAGGCGCCCCTCAGGCGACGTCGCGGAGCTTTTGGGCCTCTGCCAGAGACTGGAGCTTCTTCAAGGACTGGTTCTCGATCTGCCTGATCCGCTCGCGCGTCACGTTGAACGTGCGCCCGACCTCGTCCAGGGTCCGCGGGTGCTCGCCGCCGAGGCCGTAGCGAAGCTCCAAGACGCGCCGTTCGCGGTATGAGAGGTTCTCGAGGGCCTCGCGCAGAGCCTCCTTGGTGAGGATCTCGGCGGCGCGCTCGTACGGGGACTCGGCGCGCTCGTCGGCGATGAATTGGCCGAACTCGGACTCCTCCTCGTCGCCGACCGGCTTCTCCAGAGAGACGGGCGCCTGGGCTGAGCGCTTGATCGAGTCGACCTCTTCGGGGTCGATTCCGGTCACCTCGGCGATCTCATCAGGGGTCGGCTCGCGGCCCAGCTCGGTCACGAGCTTGCGCTCGGCCCGGCCGATCTTGTTGAGCTTCTCGACCACATGCACGGGGATCCTGATCGTCCTAGCCTTGTCCGCCAAAGCCCTGGCGATCGCCTGCCTGATCCACCAGGTCGCGTAGGTAGAGAACTTGAAGCCCTTGCGATAGTCGAACTTCTCCGCGGCGCGCACCAGTCCGAGGGTGCCCTCCTGAATCAGATCCAGGAAAGGCAGGCCCTGGTTGCGATAGTTCTTGGCGATCGAGACGACCAGCCTGAGGTTGGACTCGACCATCTTCTGCTTGGCGTCGAGGTCGCCGCGCTCGATCCGCTTGGCCAAGTCGACCTCCTCCTGGGCGGTCAACAGCCGGACCTTGCCGATGTCCTTGAGGAACAGCTGCAAGGAGTCGGTAGTCATGTCCGGCTTCAGGTCGATCGCCGATTTGGCTTTGCTGCGCCGCCCGCGCTTGTCGGGCGCGCGCTCGACCGCCAGCGCCGCCGCCGTCGCCGGATCGATGTCCTCGACGAGCTCGATCTCCGATTTCTCGAGGAACCCGTGCAGCTCCTCGACGTCGGACTCGTCGAGGTCGAGCTCCGAGGTCGCCGTCGAGATCTCCGCGAACGTGAGCACCCCCACCTGCTGGCCCTTGGCCAAAAGGCCCTTCACCTCATCGAGCTCTTGCAATTCGACCACTGACATCGCTTCAGCCTTTTCCGTTTCTGTTCGATCGATCCGGCCAGCGGGCATCCGCCCAGGCCCTTCCGGCAGCGACCGCCCGGCGCTCCGACAGAGCACTACAGCACCGACCGGCCAGCGTTACAGCGACAAAGCACCGACTGTGTCCAACTCATCTTTGCTTCGGCGCCTATGCTAACGCGCATGAGCGACTCCGCCGACCGTCCCCCCTCCGCAGAGGCGCTCCCGGAGGGTTCGGGAGTCCTTGGCGGCCTGCCCCGGACCCGCCCCCAGCGGGCCAGCGCGCGGCGTGCGGCGGCGCGAGCGGCAGCGCCGTCCACAAAGCGATCCGCTGGTCGCGTGGGCGCCACTTCGGAGACCTCCGCCAACGGACAGCCCGCTGGATCGGACGCGGCCACGATCCCAGCGATCGCTCATCGTACGGCGAGCGATCGCAAAGAGCCGGCCGGGCCTGCGCGCAAACCGGCGCCGAAGGCAGGCAAGGCGCCCACCGGACGCGCGCGCAAGCAGACGCCGACTTCAAGTAAAGCGTCCACGAAACCTGGGCGCAAACGGGCGCCGACTTCAAGCAAAACGTCCGCCGGCCAAACGCCTAAACGAGCGCCGACCTCAAGCAAAACGTCCGCCGGCCAGACGCCTAAACGGGCGCCGACCTCAGCAGAGCGGCCGGCCCGCGAGCAGGTGCCCAAGCAGGGCTACGAGGCAGAGCCCGAGGTCTCCGGTCCCGTTCAGCCGCCGGGCAGCGCCGAGCTGATCGCCTCGGCAGCCGAGCTCGCCGGCGAGCTCGCCAAGACCGGCATCGGCGCCGGAGTCCGGGCGCTGAGGGACTTCCTTTCGCGCCTGCCCGGCTGAGGTCCGCCCGGACCAGGCCGACGGGCGCGCACGGCCCTGGCCGTGCCGAACGCCAGGGCGTTATGTATACTCTCGCGCCACGCCGAGCCTTCACGGTCCAGACCGTGTAGGGCGGGGGACCCAATGCGGATCGTTCATTGCGATCCGCCGGGGCGAATCGACCGCTCGAGGTCGTAGCGCCGTCGTCGTACAGACCGCGCGAGCCCGTCAGCTCACCCCGTAGGCGACGAACACCATGAATTCAAAGTCGCCCATATCGACGATCCCGCTCGCACTGGCAGCAGCCATCACGACGGCTTGCATCGCCTCCTGCGGACTGACCGCATGCTGGGGCCTGACCGCGAGCGCCCTGGCGAACACGAGCGCAACCGGCGGCGCGAGCGCGGAGACGCCCTCCGGTGCGGCGACGGGTCGGCCGAAGGTCCACCCGGCCGGCATCGCAACCTGGTTCGGCCCTGGCCTCTACGGCCAGCAGACGGCCTGCGGCCAGATGCTCACGCCGGCCGTCGTCGGCGTCGCCAACCGCACGCTGCCGTGCGGAACCCTGGTGCAGGTCAGCTACAAGGGCCACACGCTGGTAGTGCCGGTGCTGGACCGCGGCCCGTACGCGAACCACGCCGACTGGGACCTGACCGCGGGCGCCGCCCAGAAGCTCGCAATCACCGAAACGGTCCACATCGTTACGCACGTGATCGGCAGCGCGCCCAACACACCGCTGCTCGGGGCACCGCCCGTCACGCCGGCGGAAGCCGCCACCGGCGGCGCTCAGGCCGCTGCCGGCGCACCGGTCGCAGCGGCGGGCTGACCGGCACCTCAGGGAGCGACCGGGCGACCGGCCGCGCGAGCGGCGTACAGGGCGATGTCCGCTCGGGCCGCCAGAGCCACCGCCTGGTTACCGTCTGGCGGACAGACCGCGATGCCGACGGCGATCTCGAGTGGTGCGCCACGGTGGCCCGCGATGCCGCGCACGGCCTGCGACAGGCGCTCGGCCAGCACTCGCGCACCCGCCGAGTCGGTCTCGGGAGCCAAGAGCCAGTAGCGGCCCGGGCTCTCGCGCATCAGCGAGTCGGCCGGCCGCAGCTCGCCCGAGAGCGCGGTCTCGACCGAGCCCGTCATCCGGGCCATCTCGCCGGGCAGCTCGGCGTGGCGTAGACGCTCGACATCGACCAGTTCGACGAGCATGACCGCGAACGGGAGGCGGTCGCGCTCGTAGCGCTCGAGCCTGCGTTCGATCGAGGCGATCCACTGGCTCTGGTTTCGCCCGGGCGCCTGGCCGCCTTCACGGTGAGTGTGCTCGCGACGCTCGTCTTTGATCTCGATCTCGGGCGCCGCCTGTTCGGCGTCCCGGCTCGAGGAGGCCTGTCCGGACTCGGCCGGCGCGCGGGGCAACGACGACTCGGGTGGCGCGACAGGCGCAGGGGATGGCTCGATCGGCGCCACCGCAGATGACACGTTGGACGCCCGCGGCCCGCTCGACGACGAGGCTCGCTCGTCGACGAGGACGGCCTCGCCGCGCATGGCCGGCGCCGGCGGAGCTGGCGTGGATGGCACCTGTGCAGAACTCTCCGAAAATGGGTGCTCGCGCGTGCGGGGAGGCCCGCTTTCGACACCTCTTTCCTCCGGGCCTGGCGCGACGGCGGCCCCTGTGAGCGTCAGCGAGGCGATGGTCTTGGACACGTCAGACAGGCGCTTGGAGAGCTCGGCGACACGGTCCCGGCGAGGCGCGGCGCCGAGCTCCTCGTTGAGGGCCTCCCACAGCGTCTCGCTAAGCGTCTGCGCCGCCCGAGCCGCCCGCGCGAGGCGCTCGCCGGCACGCGGATCGATGGGCTCGTCGGTCACGGACGTTGCATATCAGCACACCAAGACGTCGCGCGGGCGCAAGAGCCCGCAAACTGCGACATCGGCCTGGATAGCCTGAGCAGATGCGGCCGGCCACGATCTCGAACCTCAGAGACAGCACGACCGAAGACGCGGCCACGGGGGCGGTGCGTTCGGTCCAGGCCGCCGATCTGAGTCTGCCGGAGCCCGCGTTGCGGATGCTGTGGTCCGCGCTCTATCTGGAGCGGCTGGCGCGCACCTACTGGCGCTTCCTGACGAGAGTCACGCTCGGGCTCGTGCGCGTCCGCTACTCCGACAACGGCCGCGCGCTCGTCCTGCTGGCCCCGGCCTTGAAGCTGATCGTGTTCGCCTCGCCCGAGTACGAGCTTCAGCCAGGCCACGGGATCGTGCGCTGGCGGATCACAAGCGGCCTGCTCGTCGCCAGGCGCGGCCACGAGAGTGGCGGCTACCTGCAGATCGAGGTCAGACGCCTCGAGCACCCGGACGAGTCCCAGGCACGCCTGCACGTGGAGGTCGCCGTCGAGGGCTTCTATCCGGCGATCGCCTCGGGCCTGGGCCGCCGCTTCTACAGGGCTACACAGTCAAGGATCCACGTGCTGATCACACACGCCTTCCTGAGGTCGCTGGCGCGCTTGGATTTGGCCGAGTCGAGGGTCGGGCGCTTCGCCGGTTAGCCGCGCAGCGCCGCGAGCTTTGCGCGGTCGTGCGTGGCCATGATCCGGCGCACGGTGCCGGAACGGGTACGCATGACCAGAGACTCGGTCGTGGCACCGCCGGCGCTCGGATAGCGGACGCCTTGCAGGACGTCGCCGTCGGTGATGCCGGTCGCCGAAAAGAAGACGTCATCGCCGGCGACCAGATCGTCGCGCGTGAGCACTCGCGAGAGGTCATAGCCGGCGTCCAGGGCGGCCTGGCGCTCGTCCTCGTCGCGCGGCCACAGGCGCCCGAGTAGCTGTCCGCCGAGGCACTTGACGGCGGCCGCGGAGATCACGCCCTCGGGCGTGCCGCCGATGCCCCACAAGAGATCGACCGGCGAGCGCTCGGTCACAGCCAGGAGGGCGGCAGAGACGTCGCCGTGGGCGATCAGGCGCACGCGCGCGCCGGCGTCGCGGATCGCGGCGATCCCAGTTTCGTGACGGGGACGGTCGAGCACGACGACCATCACGTCCGCGACCGCGCCGCCCTTGCGCTCGGCGACAAGCCGAACGGTCTCGCCGAGCGGCCGGTCGAGGTCGAGCAGGTCGGCTATCTCCGGCGAGCCGGCCATCTTCTCCATGTAGACGCACGGGCCCGGATCGAACATGGTGCCGCGCGCGGACAGCGCTATCACCGCCAGGGCGCTCGGCATGCCGTGGGCGGCCAGGGTCGTGCCCTCGAGCGGATCGACCGCGATATCGACCTGGGGCGGCGAACCGTCGCCGATCTGCTCGCCGTTGGCGAGCATCGGCGCCTCGTCCTTCTCGCCCTCGCCGATCACGACGACGCCGTCCATCGGCACCGACTGCAGCATGAAGTGCATCCCGTCGACGGCGGCCTGATCGGCCGCCTCCTTATCGCCCCGGCCCACGAGCGGCGCTGCCGCCAGGGCGGCGGCCTCGGTTACGCGCACGAGCTCGAGGGCGAGATTGCGGTCCGGGAGCTGATGGGCTTGATCGGAGCTCATGAAGCCTCGGGACCGTATAACAACCGGCTCGCCACTACGATCGTGGGCGCATGAGCCGGCACCGATCATCGAGGCCCCACCGGATCGGCGCGTGATGGCGGCCACGGCGAGCGCGATCGAGTCGGAGAACCCTCTGGCCGCCGGTCTCGAGCGCAAACCGGTAGCCCCGACGGCGCTCGTGATCTTTGGCGCCACGGGCGACTTGGCGCGGCGCAAACTGCTGCCCGCCCTCTACAACCTGGCCCACGAGGGAGCCCTGCCCGAGCGTTTTCACCTCGTTGGAGTCTCCAGGCGCGAGAAAGCGCACGAGGACTTCAGAGCCGAGTGCGAGGAGGCGATCAGGGCCTTCTCCAGGCGCCGGCCCGACGAGGACGTGCTCAAAGTGCTGCTCGAACAGGTCAGATACGTGCCGGGAGTGTTCGACGACCCGGCCGTCTATACGGAGCTCGGCAATACGCTCGACCGCTTCGACGAAGAGGCGGGCGAGCGATTGAACCGGGCCTTCTATCTGTCGACCGCGCCCGGCTTCTTTCCGGTGATAGTCGGTCAGCTCGGCGGCTCGGGCCTTGCCAAGCGCTCAGAAACCGAGGTCCGGGCGATCATCGAGAAGCCATTCGGCGAGACGCTGGCGCAGGCGCGCGAGCTGAACGCCAGGGTGCTGAGCGTCTTCGACGAGCAGCAGGTCTTCAGGATCGACCACTACCTGGGCAAGGAGACGGTCCAGAACATGCTGGCGTTCAGGTTCGCCAACGGCATGTTCGAGCCGCTCTGGAACCGCAACTACATCGACAACGTCCAGATCACGGCGGCGGAGGACATCGGCATCGGCGCACGGGCCGGCTACTACGACCAGGCCGGCGCGCTCCGCGACCTGATCCAGAACCACATGCTCCAGCTGCTCTGCCACGTCGCGATGGAGCCGCCCGTGAGCTTCACCGCCGAAGAGGTCCGCAACGAGAAGGTCAAGGTCCTGCATGCGATCGCCGCGCCGACCGCAGAGGACATTCCGGAGATGGCCGCGCGGGGGCAGTACGCGGCGGGCCACTCGGGCGGCGAGGACGTGGTCGGCTACCTCGAAGAGGAGGGCGTGCCGGCGGACTCGATAACCGAGACCTATGCGGCCTTGCGCCTGGAAGTAGACAACTGGCGCTGGGCGGGCGTGCCCTTCTACCTGCGCGCCGGCAAGCGCCTGGCGCGCAAGGTGACCGAGATCGCCGTGACGCTCAAGCCCGTCCCCCACCTTGCCTTCAGCCAGGACGGATCGCTGGGGGTACAGCCGAACCAGCTGATCCTGACGGTGCAGCCCAACGAGGGCGTGACCTTGCAGCTCGGCGCAAAGATCCCGGGCACCAGGATGTCGATCAGGCCGGTCAACATGGAGTTCCTGTACGGGACTTCGTTCTTGTCGCAGTCTCCGGAGGCGTACGAGCGCCTGATCATGGACGCGATGCGGGGCGACCCGACGCTGTTCACGCGCAACGACGAGGTCGAGGCGCAGTGGCGGATCTGCGACCCGATCGTCAAATTTTGGAGGCCCACCCGACCACAGGCACACTCAGACTCTGGCCGCCTGGACCAATACGAGGCCGGCTCGCAGGGACCGGCAACGGCCGCCGGCATCCTCCGCGAGGGGCACTCCTGGCGGGCGATCTGATGACCATGCGCCGAGGCTCGACGTGCCGGCGCCCCGAGCGAGACCACCCGCGGCGAGGAGGCTCGACGTGCCGGCCCTGAGCGACGCCGCCTGGAGCGAGGAAGGCACGACGCCGGACGCGATCGAAGGCGCGCTGCGCGAGCTGCTCGCCGAGCGCGCGCGCAGCGGCGGGCAGGACGGCGGCGACGGTTTCGTGCCGGCCCGGGTCTTGAACATGGTCGTGTTCGTGGAGAGCAGCCATGCCGATGAGGTCGCCGAGCGCCTGCAAGGCGTCGGGCGCTATCACGCCTCCCGCACTGTCTTGCTCTCATACGACCCGGACCGCGAGAGCCTGAACGCGCAAGTCAGCATCGCTGCCGAAGGCGAGCCGGGGCCGGGCGAGATGGCGCTCCTGAGGGAGACTGCGCTCGTCGAGATCGGCGAGCGCCATCTCGACGACCTGGCGACGATCGCTGACCCCTTGGTCATCAGCGACCTGCCAACGCTGTTGTGGTCGCCAAACGGCCATTCCGACACGGCCGACGCGCTGCTCGGCCTGGTCCAAGCGACGCTCGTGGATTCGATCGAGGAGCCAGACTGGGACAGGGCGATCGCGAGGGCATGCACGCTTTCTGAGCGCGTCTACGTGGTCGACCTGGCATGGCTGCGCTCGACGCCCTGGCGCGAGCGGGTGGCGGCCACGTTCGACCCTCTGCCCATGCGCGCTGAGCTGCTCGGGCTCGAATCTTTGACGGTCCGCCATCACCCGGACTCGACGGTCGCGGCGATGCTGTTCGCGGGCTGGCTGGCCTCGCGCCTGGGCTGGCGGCTCGACCATTCCCGCATCGAGGGCCAGGCCGGCCACGCCGGCGTCCTGGCGGGAGCCGCGAAGACAGGCTCCGGGGATCTCGAGCTGCGCCTGACGACCGCACCCGAGCTGACGGTGCCGGGTCTGGCGGGCATCGAGCTCCAGTGCAGATCAGGTCTGCGGCTGAGTCTCGACCGCGGGCCCGGCGGCCTGCGCGAGTGTCGCCGCCAAGCCACCGTCGAGCGGACCTGGACGCTGCTGGGGGCCTCGCGCGGCGAGGGCGGGATCCTGGGCGAGGGGATCAGGCAGGCGCTGCTGCGCGACCCTACGTACCTGCCCGCCTTGCACGCCGCCGAGGCGCTGCTGCCCGAGTCCGGGACCGCGCTTTCATGACCAGACTGACGACGCTGGCCGACCCCGAGGCGGTCGCCGAGCGCGCGGCCAGCGAGATCGCACGGCGCCTGGCCAGCGCGAAGCGCGAGCGTGGCGTGGCACACCTGGCCCTCAGCGGCGGCACGACGCCTGGGCGCACGTACGAGCTGTTGGCCGGCGAGCTGCCGATGCGGGCCGGCCTGGAGGACTGGCAGGACGTCGAGATCTGGTTCGCCGACGAGCGCTGCGTCGACAAAGACGATCCCGAAAGCAACTATAAGCTGGCCTTCGAGACGTTCCTCGATCCGACGGGCATCCCAGACGAGCGGGTGCACCGCATGGAAGGCGAGCTGGGACCAGAGCAAGGCGCGACAGGCTATGAGCAGGCCCTGCGCGAACGCGTCTCCGGGCGCGACGGCGACTTGCCGGTGCTCGACGCGATCGTCTTGGGGATCGGCCCGGACGGGCACGTCGCCTCGCTTTTCCCGGGCGCGCCAACGCTCGAGGCTGGCGAGGAAGCCGTCTGCTTGGGCGTCCACGACTCACCGAAGCCTCCCCCCGACCGGATCACGCTCAGTCTTGGAGTCCTGCGCGCGGCCCGGCGCTGCCTGTTGCTGGCGACTGGCGCATCGAAGGCCGATGCGGTCGCGGCGATGCTGGGCGAGCCGACCAGGCATGTGCCTGCCAGCCTGTTGGCGAGAGACAAGCTGAGCGTGATCCTCGACGACGCGGCCGCGCCGCCGGGGCCCCTTGCGCGCGGTTAGCGAGCCCGCGCGAGCTGACCATTCGGGGCTGCACGCGCGCGTAGGCCGCCAAGACGGAAGGCGTCACCCCCTACCAGCGAGCCGGACCGTAGCCGATCGTCGTACAGTAGGAATCCGCTGATGGCCTCGACCGCGACCCATCCAGCCGCAGCCCTGAGCCCGGAGGAGCAGGTCTTGGACGCCTTGGAGGACACGCGCGAGCGCACGCTCAGGCTGGTGGCCCACCTCGACGAGAACGCTTTGACGACGGTCCACTCGCCGATCATGAGCCCGCTCGTGTGGGATCTCGGGCACATCGCCGCCTATGAGGACCTGTGGCTGGCCCACCGCAATGCGGGCCTCGAGCTGCTGCGAGGAGACCTGGCGGGCGTCTATGACGCGTTCGAGACGCCGCGGGCGGTGCGCGGCGACGTCGAGGCTCTGGGGCCTGTGGACGCGCGCGCGTACATGCAGGCGGTGCGCGAGCGCGTCGCAGCGACGATCCTTGAGCATGGCATCGGCGATCCAGACATCTGCGAGATGGCGATCAGACACGAGCTGCAGCACACCGAGACGATGCGCCAAGCGATGGCGATCGCCGACATCTTGCCTCCCGGCGAGCCACCGGCTCCGACCCCGCAGCTCGCCCGGGCCGAAGCGCCGGCGATGATCGGCCGTCTCGGCCCGGCCAAAATTCCGGCCCGCGCCGCGGACTGGGCCGACGAGGACACCGACGAGTGGATCCTTATCGAGGCGGGCCCATTCGAAATGGGCGCCCCGGCGACCGGTTTCGCTTACGACAACGAGCGGCCGCGGCATACGGTGACCCTCGGCGCGTTCCAGATCGCCAGGCAGCCAGTGAGCGCGATCGCCTGGATGGAGTTCGTCGAGAGCGGCGGCTATGAGCGACGCGAGTGGTGGTCGGACGAAGGCTGGGCTTGGAAAGAGGAGTACGACATAACCCACCATCCGACCATCGCCGCGACGGCGGCCGCGGCGCGGGAGCGCGGAGCCTGGACGGCGCCC
>DATJWI010000171.1:0-2501 GCA_035501375.1 Solirubrobacteraceae bacterium | reverse complement strand
CGCGACAACATGGCCAAGGACTTGTCAGAAAAGGTCCAGCGAGGCCACTACTTCGCGATCGTGGACGAGGTCGACAACATCCTCATCGACGAGGCCCGTACCCCGCTGATCATCTCCGGCGCGCCCGAACAGGCCGCCGACCTGTACGTCAAGTTCGCGAGGCTGGCCCCCCGGATGACGCTCGGCAAGACGCCTGAGGGGATGGATCCGCGCATGAAGAAGCAGTTCGTGGCCGACTTCGACTATGAGGTCGACGAGAAGCAGAAGACCGTCGCCGTCACCGAGCAGGGCGTCGCCAAGGCCGAGAAGTTCTTCGGCATCGACCACCTCTATCGCGCCGAGAACGGCCATCTGGTCAACCACCTGATCCAGGCCCTGCGCGCGCAGGCGCTCTACAAGCGTGACGTCGACTACGCGGTGATCGAAGGCGAGGTCAAGATCATCGACGAGTTCACCGGCCGCATCCTCGACGGGCGGCGCTGGTCGGAGGGCCTGCACCAAGCCGTCGAGGCCAAGGAGGGCGTCGCCATCCAGGAGGAGAACCAGACCCTGGCGACGATCACCTACCAGAACTACTTCCGGCTCTACGACAAGCTCGCGGGTATGACCGGTACGGCCCTGACCGAGGCGACCGAGTTCATGAAGACCTACGACCTGCCGGTCGTGCAGATCCCGACGAACATGCCGATGGTCAGGGACGACCGCAACGATCAGGTCTATAAGACCAAGGAAGGCAAGTGGACCGCCGTCGTCAAAGAGATCGCCGCGCGCAACGAGGCCGGCCAGCCGGTGCTCGTCGGCACGATCTCCGTCGAGGTCTCCGAGCTGCTCTCCGAACGCCTCAAGAAGCGCGGGATCGCGCACTCTGTCCTGAACGCCAAGCCCGAGCACGCCGCGCGCGAGGCCGAGACAGTCGCCGAGGCCGGCCAGCCCGGCGCGGTCACGATCGCCACGAACATGGCCGGCCGTGGCGTCGACATTAAGCTCGGCGGCAACCCCGAACATCTGGCTCGCCAGCAGCTCGCCCGCGAGCAGATCGAGCCCGACGCCGAAGGCTACGCCGAGCGCCTGGCCGCGCTGATCCCCGAGATCGAAGCGCGCGTCGAGGGCCAGCGCGAACAGGTGATGGCCGCCGGCGGAATGTTCATCTGCGGGACCGAGCGTCACGAGTCCCGGCGCATCGACAACCAGCTGCGCGGTCGCGCCGGACGCCAGGGCGACCCCGGCGAGTCGCGCTTCTTCTTGTCTGCCGAAGACGACCTCGTGCGGCTGTTCGCCGGCGATCGTATCTACAAGATCCTCGACAAATTGGGCGGCGTCGACGAGGAGGGCAACGAGGAACCGATCGAGGCCGGCATGCTCTCCAAGCAGATCGAGAAAGCCCAGAAGAAGGTCGAGGAGCAGAACTATCTGATCAGAAAAAGGGTCCTCGAATACGACGATGTCGCCAACGAGCAGCGCCGGGTCATCTATGCCTACCGCGACGAGGTCCTCGAAGGCAAGTCGATCGGCGAGGAGGCGCGCGAACAGGTCGCCAGCGTGCTGGAGCGCACGATCTCGCAGTACACCCCGGGCGACTTCATGGAGGACTGGGACCTCGACGGTCTGTTCACCGCGCTCGGCCAGTTCTTTCCGATCACCCTCGACGAGGAGGCGCTCAACCCCGACACCGCCGACCGCGAGTCGCTGGTCGACAGCGTCACCAAGTTCGCTCTGTCCCGCTACGACGCCCGCGAAGCCGAGCTCGGCGAGGAGTTGATGGGCGCCCTCGAGCGCTTCCTGTTGCTTCAGACAATCGACGAGCGCTGGCGCGAGCACCTGTTCGACATGGACTACCTGCGTGAGGGCATCCACCTGCGCGGCTTCGCCCAGATCGATCCGCTCGTGGCATACAAGAACGAGGCGTTCGATCTGTTCGGGGACCTGATGAACACCGTCTGGACCGACTACACCAGGATGATCTTCAACGTCCAGGTCAACGTCGAAGGCCCGCCGGCCGCCAACGGCGCCGGCGGTCTGAATCAGCCCGCATTCGCCGCGGCCGGCAACGCCACCCGCGCGGGCCGGGTCTCCTACTCGGGCGGCCATTCCGTCGCCGGCGCCGGAGCGATCGCGGCCGCAGCGGCAGGTGCCGGCGTGCAGGGTGGTGCAGGCCAGGCGATGGGCGCCTACGCCGAGAACGGCGGCGCCGCCGAACCCGAACCGGCTCCTGTCGTCGAGCAGCGCGTCACCGACACCGAGCACACGGTCGGCCGCAACGACCCCTGCTGGTGCGGCTCGGGTAAGAAGTTCAAGAAGTGCCACGGCGCGTGAGACGCAGTGCGTCGGGGCCGGCGGCCGAAGGCGGGGGATGCGCGGGGGTTATGTGGAAAGATAAAGAGGCAGGGCTGTTGTATTAAAAAAAAGAGCGCGTATAGCGATCGTTATACGCGTTCCAAAAAAGAAAAGCCAAACAGCTTCTCTTTATCTGATCTTTATCCGAACTTATGGCAACCAACGCT
>DATJWI010000170.1:0-2360 GCA_035501375.1 Solirubrobacteraceae bacterium | reverse complement strand
TGGCGGCGTATGGCGCGGCCCGCAACGCTTACGGGCGTATGAACAACGGCAAGCCGGCCAGCAAGGCTCTGTTCGAGGATCGCAAGCTCCAGAAGGAGCTGCGCGAGGCGGCGAATGCTCTCCGCGACGCTGCGGACTCGCTGCGCCAGCCTCCGCGCAAGGCGGGTCGGCGGCGGGGTGGGATCGCTCGCAAGCTTGCGCTCCTGGTGTTCGCCGGGGTGCTTGCTCTGGCCTTGAGCGAGGATCTGCGCGGCAAGGTGCTCGACCTGTTGTTCGGCGCCGAGGACGAGTTCGAGTACAGCTCGACCACGTCCCCGTCAGAGCCGGCCCCGGCGCCCGCCTCGGCCGCCTGATCGAGAGTCCGGACACCGCGAAGATGGCCGCCACGGTCGAGGATCGTTCCAGGCAGACAGCGACCGACGGCGAGAAGGCGCGGCGCATCATCGAGGCGATGCGCCGCAGCGTGGCCCGACGCGGTACGGCCGGCTCGACGTTCGACCACGTCGCGCGCGAGGCCGGCGTCTCGCGCGGCCTCCTGCACTATTACTTCGGCACCAAGGAGCAGCTCCTGGTGGAGGCGGTCAAGCGTGACTGCGAGTTGCGCATGGAACTCCTGGAGCGTCAGCTCGCGGATGCGCGCACGGCCGACGACTTCATCGGCCTTATGGCCGAGAACCTCCAACAGATCGTGCGCGAGGATCCCGACTTCGTGACCTTGATGTTCGAGCTGTTCACCCTGGCCAGGCGCAACGAGGAGATCGCCGTCGAGTACGCCCAGCTGATTCGCCGCACTCGCGACCAGGTCGCGGACATGCTCGCTACCGCCCAGCGTGAGGGTATCGTGCGCTTGCATGCGGAGCCCGACTCCGTCGCGGAGGTCCTGTTCGCGCTCGGCGACGGCTTCGCTTTGCGGATGCTCACAGAGCCCGACCGCGACTTCGAGGCGACGGTCGCCGCCGGGATCGCATGTGCGCGCGCTCTGCTGGTCGATTGAGGGCCGCTCCGGGCCTCAATCGGCCGATTGACGCTCCCTCTGGTCGGCACGTCGGTCGATTGAGGGCTCTTATAATCGGCTCGATGCCAATCTACGAGTACAAGCGCCCGGACGGGAGCACGTTCGAAGTCGTGCAGTCCTTCAGCGACGAGCCGCTTACCAACGATCCCGACACGGGCGTGCCTGTGCAGCGTGTTCTGCACGCACCGGCGGTGCACTTCAAGGGCAGCGGCTTCTACAACACCGACTACGGCACCCGCAAGCGCCAGCGCGAGAACGCCGCCTCCTCTTCGGAGGAGTCGAAGGCCGGCAAAGACGATGGCTCCAAAGGGGCTGACGGCGAGAGCAAGGCCAAGACCGATCAAGCATCGGGCAAAGGCGGCTCGACGGATACCGCTGGCTCCTCGAACAAGGGCGCGCCTGCCGCCAAGCCAGCCAAGCCTGCCTCGGCCAAGGGCTGAGCAGAGGGTCTCCGGCTCGGCGTCGTCGGGTCAGCCGGCCATGAAGCGGGCGACGTCCGCGCGGCGGGCCGATTCAGAGACGGTGAGGCCCTGCGCGCCGTCGGGCAGCGTGACCTGGCCGGTCGGCGAAAGCACGTGGGTCGGTGGCGTGCCCGTGACCGCCAGCGCCGCGAACATGCCGAGCAGCGCGGGCCCGCTCATGTCGGAGATGATCGCGGGCGGGGCGTTCCAGGCGATCAACGGCAGCCTCAGGAAGCTCGACGGCGCCAGCAGCTGGCCCTTCATGTCGGTGAACAGGGCCTGCTGGTGTTCCTCGCGCTGGATGTCGGTCTCGTTGGGGGCGCACAGGTTCTCGCGGGTGCGCGCCAGAGCCAGGGCTTGCTTACCGTCCAGCGTGTGGGTGCCGGCGCTCAGGCGCAGGGTGAAGCCGCCGTTGGCGGCGCCCCCGTCGAGCCTGGAGACGACGCAGCCGCCGGTATAGGCGACCCCGCCCATCGCGTCGATCAGGGCCGGGAAGTTTTCGAAGTTGACTTCGACCACGTGGTTGATTGGTATTCCGAGCCAGCTCTTGATGACCGCGACCGACTCGGCTGGGCCGCCGAACTCGTGGGCGGCGTTTATCTTCTGCAACCCGTGGCCCGGGATCTCGACGACCGTGTCGCGCGGAATCGACAGCCGTGCGGCTTGGCCGCCGCCGGTCCTGATCAGCATGATCGTGTCCGAGCGCCCGTAGCCGGTCGTTTCGGCGCCCGGTTCCTTGGAGTTCTTCTGTCTGCGGTCTGATCCAAGCACGAGGATGTTGTTGGCGGAGGTCAGCGTGTTGCTTGCCGGGTCCAACACGCCGGCGACGTCCGCGGGCAGAGAGGTCCGCTCGAAGTGGGAGCTGATCAGGAACAGCATCACCG
>DATJWI010000169.1:0-5124 GCA_035501375.1 Solirubrobacteraceae bacterium | reverse complement strand
GGGGGCTGACGGCCGGGGCGATCGCCGCCACCGGTGCCGCCACCGCGCTCGCCGCGCAGGAGACGCACAGGCGCGATGCCCTGAAGCTGGCGGCGAAGCAGGCGCAGGCCGAGGCGGAGGCCTCCCTTCGGCTGCAGGCGGAAGCCGCCGCCCCGAGCACGTCGACCACCTCGACTCACGTGCTGACCTCGACGTCGGCCGGCAAGAGCGGCACGTCGGCCCGGAAGTCCGCGTCGGCAGCGTCCGCCGCCGGCGACGCCCGGAAGACCACCACGACGGCCGCCGGCAACACTCCGGCACCGCGGACCACCACGAGCAGCGCCCCGCCGCCCAAACCGCCGCCGTCGCCCAAGCCTCCGCCGCCGACCACCACCAGCGCCTCCTGAGGAGTCCTGTGCCCGCCCTCCAGCACAGCGACAGCCGCACCGAGCCCGGCGCCGAACCGGCGTCGGGCTACGGCTCCGCGCACTGGTCCGCGCTGGGCAGCTACGTCCACCTCGTGGTCGCCGACGGTGACCGGCTGGAAGCGGCGCTCCAGGGCGGCGTCCTTCTCTATGTACTTGGTGTACTCGTCGAGCGTGGTCGCGCCGACGCAGCGCAGTTCGCCGCGGGCGAGCATCGGCTTGAGCAGGTTCGAGGCGTCGACCGAGCCCTGGGCGGCGCCCGCGCCGACGATCGTGTGCAGCTCGTCCAGGAAGAGAATGACCTGGCCATGGGCCTCGGAGACCTCGGCGAGCACGCCCTTGAGGCGTTCCTCGAACTCGCCCCGGTAGGCGGCGCCGGCGATCAGGGCGCCCATGTCGAGGGCGATCACGCGGCGGTCGCGCAGGGACTCGGGCACGTCTTTGGAGACGATCCGTTGGGCGAGGCCCTCGACGATCGCGGTCTTGCCGACCCCGGGCTCGCCGATCAGGACCGGGTTGTTCTTGGTCCGCCTCGACAGGACTTGGATGACGCGCCTGATCTCTTCGTCGCGCCCGATCACGGGGTCGAGCTTGCCGTCCTGCGCCGCCTCGGTCAGGTCGCGCCCGAAGCGCTGCAGCGGGCTCTGCTCCTGCTCGCCCGGCTGGCCGGGGGCGCCGGGCTGACCTGGGACGGAGCCCGGTGGTGTGCCGTTAGGAGCCATCGCCGGAAGACCTCCTCCTCGCGTTGGAGCCGAATACCGAGCGTACATCGGCGGCGCGCACGATGTCGGTGCCGCCGCCACGGTAGGGGACCAGCTCGGCCCGGAAGGAGCGCCTGACCTCCTCCAAGCGCTCGGCAAGCTCGACCTGGGCGTGGAGGGCCTTGACTTCGAGCTCCTCGATGCGTGCGTGCATCTCGTCGACCTCGGCCTCGAGGTCCAGCACTCGCTCGACACCGGCCAGGTTCAGGCCCAGCTCGGCGGTCATCTCCTGGATCCGGCGCAAACGATCGACGTCTTCTTGCGAGTACAAGCGCGTGCCCTTGGGCGAGCGCTGGGGCGCGATCAGGCCCCGCGACTCGTAGGTGCGCAAAGTCTGGGGATGCATGTTGGCGAGCTCGGCGGCGACCGAGATCATGAACACGCCGCGCCTGGCATCGACCTCGATCCGCCGAGCCATCACCTGACCTCCTTGCCCACACACGCGCGCGCGCGGGCCCCAAAAAAGAATGGCGCTCCGCTCACGACGGGCCCCCTCCGCTCGACGCCGCCGCGTGCCCGAACAGCGAAGCTCGCGGATCGCCGTCCATGACGTCCGCGAGCGCGTCGACGGCGACGCGCTGCTCGTCGGTCAGCTTCTCGGGCACGTCGATCACGAAGCGGTAGCGGATGTCTCCGCGCGAAGACCGGTCGCCGAGCTTGGGCGGACCCTCGCCGCGCAGGCGCTGGACGGCGCCGGACTTGGTACCGGGTCTTACGCGCAAGGTCTTGGTGGCTTCGAGCGTCGGGACCTTGACCTCGGCGCCGCGCAGGGCCTCCGGGATCGTCAGCGGAACCTCGACCTCGAGATGCTCGCCGACGCGCTTAAAGACGGGGGATCCAGACACGCGCGTCACGAGATATAGGTCGCCGGGTGGACCGCCTCCCTGCCCGGGCTCTCCTCGACCGGCCAGCCGCACGCGGCTGCCGTCGCGCACGCCGGCCGGCACGTTGACGCGCATTTTCTTGACGGTACGTATCGCGCCCGCGCCGCGACACGTCGGGCAGGGGTCCTCGATGATCGTGCCCGATCCGCCGCAGCGCGAGCAGGGCTGTGAGATCGAGAACATGCCCTGGCCGGTGACCTCCACGCCGCGCCCTTCGCAGACCGGGCAGACGCTGGGAGTCGTGCCCGGCTTGGCGCCCGTGCCGTGGCAGGTCGGGCAGGTGTCGCTCATCGGCACCGACAATGGGATCTGGGCGCCGGACATCGCCTGGTCGAAGGTGATCGAGACCTGGGCCTCCAGGTCTCCGCCGCGCCGCCCCCGGGCGCGCCCGGGGCGGGCGGGTCCCGATCCGCCGCCGCGTCCGGCTCCGGGGGCTCCGCCGCGCCCGAACAGGTTGGACAGGATGTCGCCCATGTTGGACGCGTCGAAGTCGAAGTTGCCGAAGCCGCCGAAGCCGCCGCCCGGTCCGCCGCCGGTCGCGAAAGGCCCGGTGCCGGAGTCGTACTGCTTGCGCTTGTCGGGATCGCCGAGGACGTCGTGGGCCTGGGAGATCTCCTTGAAGCGCTCCTCGGCGGCTTTGTCGCCGGGGTTGCGGTCCGGGTGGTACTGGCGCGCGAGCTTGCGGTACGCCTTCTTGATCTCCTCCGCGCTCGCCTTCTTGTCGACGCCGAGCGTCTTGTAGTAATCGGGCCGGGCCGCCATCTGTTCCTCTCGGCGTCTCCGTTACGCCGCCACGACGACGCGAGCGGGCCGGATCACGTGCTCGCCGAGCCTGTAGCCGGGCTGATAGACCTCGACGACCGTGCCGCTCGGCGCGCCGCCCTCCGGCGGCTGGGGCACTGCGCTCATAGCCTCGTGCACGACCGGGTCGAACGGTTCGCCAGCAGGCGAGAACGACTCGACGCCGACCCTCGCCAGGGCGGCGCTCAGTTCGGCGCGCACGAGCCGCACGCCTTCGAGCAGCGGGTCGTCGCTGGCGGCGGCCTCCAGCGCGCGGTCGAGGTTGTCGATCGCCGGCAACAGCTCGCGCGCGAGCTTGGCGACGCCCTTCTCGATGGCAAGCACCGACTCCCTGGCCACACGCTTTCGGTAGTTCTCGAAGTCGGCCTGGGCACGCTGGGCCAGCGCCAGGTACTTGTCGCGCTCAGCGGCGACGTCGACAGGCTCCTCGACGTCGCCTTGCGGCGCCTGCTCGTCGCCCGCCTCGGCGTCCTCGGCGGGCTGCTGCTCCTCCTCGATGGCCTGCTCGGCGTCGGTCATGACTCGTCCACGACCTCGGCGTCGACTACCTCCTCCTCATCGCCAGAGCCAGATGGTCCGGCGCCGTCGCCGGACGCGGCGCCGTCGCTGGCGGCGGCCTGCTCCTGGGCGCGCTGGTACATCGCCTCGGAGACCGAATGGAACGCCACCTGCAAGGCCTCAGACTTCGCGTTGATCGTCGCCGGGTCCTCGGACTCGAGCGCCTCGCGGACCTCCTTGACGGCCTGTTCGATGCGCGACTTGGAATCTGCGTCGATCTGCTCGCCCAGGTCGGCCAGCTGTTTCTCGGCCTGGTAGGCGGCGTTCTCGCCGTTGTTGCGGGCCTCGGCCAGCTCGCGCGCGCGCCTGTCCTCCTCGGCGTGGGACTCGGCGTCGGAGACCATCGACTTGATCTCGTCCTCCGACAGTCCGGAGCCGGCCTTGATCTCGATCGTCTGCTCCTTGCCCGTGCCGAGATCCTTGGCGGACACGCTCAAGATGCCGTTGGCGTCGATGTCGAAGGCGACCTCGATCTGAGGGATGCCCCTCGGCGCCGGCGGGATGCCGGTCAGCTGGAACTTGCCCAACGACTTGTTGTACTGGGCCATCTCGCGCTCACCTTGCAGGACGTGGATCTCGACCGACGGCTGGTTGTCCTCGGCCGTCGAGAAGACCTCGCCCTTGCGTGTCGGGATCGTGGTGTTGCGTTCGATCAGCTTGGTCATCACGCCGCCCTTGGTCTCGATCCCGAGCGTCAAGGGGGTCACGTCCAGGAGCAGCACGTCCTTGACGTCGCCCGCCAGGACGCCGGCCTGGATCGCCGCGCCGACGGCCACGACCTCGTCGGGGTTGACGCCGCGGTGAGGCTCGGAGCCGGTCAGCTCCTTGACCTTCTCCTGGACCGCCGGCATCCTGGTCATGCCGCCGACGAGCACGACGTGGTCTATGTTGGCGACGCCCTTGTCTTTGGCGTCGTCGAGCGCTTGGCGAACGGGCGCCACGACCCGGTCGAGCAGGGCCGAGGTCAGCTCCGAGAGCTTGGCCCGGGTCAGGCGCGTGTCCAGATGCTTGGGGCCCGAGGCGTCGGCCGTGATGAACGGCAGGTTGATCTGGGTCTCCTGGGTCGTGGAGAGCTCGATCTTGGCCTTCTCGGCCGCCTCGTAGAGTCGCTGCAAGGCCATCGGGTCGGCCGACAGGTCGATCGCCTGGTCGCGCTTGAAGTCGGCCACCAACCAGTCGACGATCGCCTTGTCGAAGTTGTCGCCGCCGAGATGGTTGTCGCCGGCCGTCGACTTGACCTCGAACACGCCGTCGCCTATCTCCAGGACCGACACGTCGAAGGTGCCCCCGCCGAGATCGAACACGAGGATCGTGTGGTCCGAGTCCTTGTCCAGGCCGTAGGCCAGGGACGCGGCGGTCGGCTCGTTGATGATCCGCTTGACGTCGAGGCCCGCGATCTTGCCGGCGTCCTTGGTCGCCTGGCGCTGGTCGTCGTTGAAGTAAGCCGGCACGGTTATGACCGCGCCGTCGACGGTTTCGCCGAGATACGCTTCCGCGTCGGACTTCAGCTTCTGCAGGATCATCGCCGAGATCTCAGGCGGCGAGAACTGCTCGGAGTGAGCTTCCACGCGCGCGTCGCCGTTGGGGCCGGCGACGACCTTGTAGGGGACGATCGACTCCTCCTCCCTGACCTCGGCCTCCTTGCGGCCCATGAACCGCTTGATCGAGAAGATCGTGTTCTGTGGGTTGGTAACGGCCTGGCGCTTGGCGACCGTG
>DATJWI010000168.1:0-8986 GCA_035501375.1 Solirubrobacteraceae bacterium | reverse complement strand
CGGCGGCGTCGACACGACCCAGAGCCAGATGGCGCACGCGATCCGGCTGCTCGCCGAACGCCCCGAGCAGTGGCGGCTGCTTGCCGAGCAACCCGAGCTGGCGGGCGCCGCGGTCGAGGAGGCACTGCGCTACGAGCCGATCACACCGTTCACGGCCAGGATCACGACCTCGGACGTCACCTATCGCGACATCGACTTCCCGGCCGGCACGATCGTGATGGTCTGCGCGCACACCGGCAACCGGGACGTCGACGGCGAGCGGCCAGAAGAGTTCGACATCGCGGCCGACCGGGGCCGGGCCAGGGCCCTGACGTTCGGCGCCGGCATCCACTACTGCCTGGGCGCCAACCTGGCCAGGCTCGAGTTGAACGAAGCTCTTTCGTTTTTGGCGCCGCGCCTGAAGGGCTTGAGGCTGGACGGCGAGCCCGAGTACGAGACGATCATGGGCATCTACGGCTTGGCCAAGCTGCCCGTCGCGTTCTCGGTCTAAACGAACCCCGCCCCACCGAAGCTCTCGCCTGACCGTCTTCCGGTTCTGTCCCGGGGCCGATCGCGACGGCAAAGCCCGCAGGTTGGCACAATATTCGGAGGGGGGTCTGGTCCGGTCAAGGAACGACTTATAGGTGTCATGGTTCTGCGGAAGCTGATCGTCGTAGGCGTCGCCGTCTGGTTGCCGGCTCTTGGTTCGTTCGCAGCCGGCGCCGGTTTGGTCGGTCTCGGGACGGCTTGGGCTGGCCTGTACGACGTCTACTCGTGTCACACGCCGTCTGGGGCTTCCGCGCCGACCAAGGGTTGGAGTGCGTCGGTTACACCAGGCGGAGAGTGGGACCTGTTTACCCCTGACACATGCGAAATGCCGGCCGGAGCTTTGATCGCTGCCCTTGGACAGGAGACAGTGCATAGCACCAATCTCGAAAAAGCGCAGTGGGAATTCTCACCGCCCTCTGGGGTGACAATTGTCGGCGCCGTGCTGTGGCGGGCCGGGGATAACGCAGGGGGAGGTACGGTGGGCCAGTACTACCAATTTGGGCTGGCCGGTCCGACCGAATCGGAACCGTTTGAAAGCTGTTTCTCCATGTACAACTGCGCCGGGATTGGGGATCTCGGTAAACCTTTTTCGCCTGGGAACCGGTATGCCGTGCCGAGCAATTACCTCGGCGGCCATCTGTACGCGTTTGCCTTGTGCGGAGGGGCGCCTCCAAAAGTTTGCGAAGACGGCAAAGGCGACGAAAACGCGTACGCGGTGGCGATCTACGTGTACGCAGCCGACATAACCCTCGAACAGGCGAACGGCCCGACGGCGACGTCGGTCGCAGGCTCCTTGGCGACCGCGCCTACTGTGGCCGGATCGGCCGACATCGCATTCGACGCGACAGATGCCGGCTCGGGTGTCTACCAGGCGGTCTTCGAGGTCGACGGCTCGGTCGTGCAGGCGACGACGCTCGACGAAAACGGCGGCCACTGCGCGAGCGCGGGCACGGCTCCAGACGGCAGGCCGGCGTTCTTGGAACCGCAGCCGTGTCTGCCTTCCGTCAGCGTCGACGTGCCGTTCGACACGACAAGCCTGCCGAACGGCGACCATCGGCTGGTCGTGACCGTGACCGACCCGGCCGGCAACTCGGCGGTCGTGCTGGACAAGACGATCGACGTCGCGAACAACACTCCAGAAGGCGGCCCACGCGCGCGCGTAGGCCAACCGAACGGCACGAACGCGTCTGCCCACGCCACCTTGACCGCGGCCTGGCTCGGGTCCAAGCGAGCTCACCTCTCAGGCCCGTATGGCAAGGCCCACACGATCGCCGGCCGCTTGACGGCGCCCGGGGGCGGGCCGATCGCGGGCGCCCAGCTCGAATGCGAGGCGACGCCGGCCTATGCGGGGGCGCGGGCGGCGCCGTTCGCATGCCCCAAGACCGACTCCGCCGGCCGCTTCGAGCTGAAGATCCCGGCGACCGCCAGCTCGCGCACGATCGAGCTGGTCTACAGGGCCCACTTCGGCGAACCGGCGCCGGTCGCGACGCGCACGCTCGGCCTGACCGTCCGGGCGGGCGTGCGTCTGGGCGTGGCTCCGCACACGACGAGCGTCGGCAAGACGATCCACTTCAAGGGCGCCCTGCTCGGCGGCCCGCAGCCGAAGGGCGGCAAGCCCGTCGTACTCGAGGCCAAATCGCCGGGCGGCCCCTGGATCGAGTTCGACGTCGTCAGGGCCAACGCCAAGGGCCGGTTCAAAGACGACTACACGTTCAAGTTCAAAGGCCCCGTCTCCTACACCTTCAGGGCGGTCTGCGAAGCCGAAGCCGATTTCCCGTACGCCACCGGCGCCTCGAACCTGGTCCGAGTGTTCGAGCGGTGATGAGGCCGCCCCGCTGAGCCGCGTAGCGCGCGCGCCACGGCCTCCGCCGCGCCGCGCGGTCGCCGCGACCGGCAGCCGCTCAGGCGAACTTTCCTTCGGCGAACGGGACCAGCGCCTTATACGCGGCTTCGCACCTGGAGTTGGCTTCTTCGAGTTCTTTCACTTCGTCTGAGCCGATCGCGCCCTTGCCGTGGTGGGCTTCCAGTTCGCTCTCGACCGCTTCGATCGCCTCCGCCGCTTCGGCGACGTCCGACCAGTCGCGCTCCGGCAGGTTGCCCGCCAACAGCTTGCGTTCTTCCTGGCCGACATGGCTGACGAAAGTGTGCTCGCGGAAGCTCGCGGGGTCGTATTCTTCAAGCGCGACCATCTGCTGCAAACGATCGGCGTCGGCGTGGTATTCGGAGATGAGCAGCCGGACCACTGCCTCGGCGGCGGTCCGCTGGCGCCTTTCTTCCTGCTGGATCTGCTTGTCCTGCAGCGACTTGTTCGTCTCGTAGGTAATGATCCCGCCGACCAGCGTCCCGACGAGCGCCGACACGGCGGCGATGATCGCCACCGTCACGCCTTCGGGCAGGCCGCGCCTGGCCGGTGGAACGGCGCTCTTTGGAGGCGACCCTTCTGGGGACGTCCCCTCAGTAGCGGCAGCCATGGATCACCGCGCGCCTGGCGGCGCCGATCTCAGCCTCGAGCCGCCTGCGCGCCGAGCGCGCGCGCTCGCGGGCAAGCTCGCTCTCGAGTCGCCGGTAGCTGCGCGAGGCGCTGGCGCAGGCGCGCGCCTCGTACGCGGGCGCGGCCGTTTCTTTCGACGGGCTGGTGCAAGATGCGACCGGTTCTCCGTTCGGGCCCGGCGTGGATCCGCAACTGATCGGTTCTTCTTGTTCAGGTTCCTGCAGGGTGAACACGTAGGCGGCGCTCGCGCAGGCGGCCGTAGAGGGTCCCGGCTGGACACGCAGGTAGTAGTCCGGCGAGGTGTCGCCTTCCGGGTAGTACACGATGAAGGGCTCGATTTCGTGCGTCGTCGACACGATTTCGCCCAGCGCCCGTCCGTGCCCGTCGATCAGGGTCGCGCGCACCGGGCAGGACGGCGTCCTGCCCCACAGCCGGACCTTGACCCGCTCGCCCTCGTCGGTTTCCAGCTTGTACCAGGCCCGCTGTCCGGACTCGAGCTGGCCGCGATAGCTGACCCCGTTCTTCAGGGCCGTCGCCGCACCCCTGCTGGCGCCGCCCGGGGGACCCGTCGAGTCCGCTGCGCGCGCCGTGCCGGTGTCGCTCGCCTTACTCGCCGGGTCGCGACTTGCCCAGCTCGCGGGGTCGCCGTTGGGCCGCACGTTTGCAGGGCCGCCCGCCTGCACGCTCGCCGGGCCGCCGCTCGCCCACACACTCGCCGGAGCGGCCGAGGCGATCAGAAGCAGGCATGACAGGGCGCCGGCCGCACGCGGCGCAAGCTCCTGAGAGGCGGCTCGCCTGGACCGCCCCACCCGCTGGGCTCCGATTCCAAACACGACGCAAACGCCAACATACCAGAACAATCCTGTCCAAGCCATCTCTGTTCCAGGCCGCGATTGCTCGCGTAACGGGTCGTTCAACCGGCCTGGGCAACGGTTCGCGACGGGTTTGCGCCGGCCCGTACGTTCGGCCCGCCGATGGGATGCGCGGACTCGACCGGCCCGCCGATCGGATTGCCCGGACTCGACCGGCCCGTGGCCCCGGCCGGCGGCCCGCGCCCGCGCGTGCGACCATGTACCTGTCGTTGGGGGGTCGTCCAATGGCAGGACACCAGGTTTTGGTCCTGGGAATCGGGGTTCGAATCCCTGCCCCCCAGTTCGCCTCCGAGCGGCGGAGCGCCATCGACCTTGCCGTCACGCTAAGCGGCCCCGTCCGTAAGCGCATCTTGCATCCCCGAAGTCGCTCATCACCCGCTGCGCGGGGCTGGTACCTCGCTGGTTCAGGACGCGGCCGGCGCCGGTCGGGGTCCTCGTAGCCGATGCCGATATCCGGGGACGGGGACAGGGTCCGTATCGACCCAGTCCGATGGGTCAGTGACCAGGGGGCCCATCTCTCGAAGGCGACGCGCAGCAAAATGCGAACGCAACCGCCGCCGTATGCTTGCCACCAGTCCAGGAGCGGGCTCGTAGAGCAGCTCCACGCCATCGGGCATCACGATGAGTACTGGACGATGCTCATCGAATGCTGCCTGCACGAATGACGCGCCGAATGTGGCCGAGTCAGCCGCGACGAATGCCGTCCGATCGGGATATTCGAAGCGATCTTCGATCAACGCCGCAAGAGGCCTCGCCGAGGCGCGTGCGATCGGCAGAGATGTCTCATCGATGAAGTCGTCGAAGAATGGCTCAAGCGTCATGGGCGCCAGCTCTCGATGATCGAATTCGACGCGCGTACCAGATAGGCAACAGCCTTTGGGAGCACTTCACGAGCATCGCCTGACGCAAAGGATACGGCATCCTGCTTGACGTCCCCGGCGTATCGATGCATGTGATGCGCATCGTGCGCGTTGTCGATCAAGCGAATCGTGTGCCAGCGACCATCCCGCAAAATCTGGAGCATGGCCGCGTAGTGGGTCACGGGTCGACCGCCATGGCGAACCAGGATGCGGGCGTCCTCACGCTCGAATGGCACGATCCACTCACGATCGAACTCCATCTCGCCAGACTTGCGTATCGCTCGGATGTGCTTCCGAGGCCGGCCGAGCCCGGAGCGGGTTCTCCGGGCTCGCGGCCGGGTTCGCATGTCCTACCATCCTCCAGGTGAGCGCTCCGACGGTCCTGATCCTGGCGGCCGGCCAGGGCACGCGGATGCGCTCGGCCACGCCCAAGGTCCTGCACGACCTCTGCGGCATCCCGATGGTCCTGTGGCCGGTTCGCGCGGCCCTGGCGGCCGGGGCCGGTGCGGTCGTCGTCGTCGACTCGCCCGCCCAGCCCCTCGCGGAGGTTCTGCCCGAGGGCGTCCTCGACGTAATACAGCCGACCTCCAACGGCACCGGCGGGGCGGTCATCGCGGGCCTCGCGGGCCTTGACGCGGCCGCGGGAGGTTCAGGCCAGGATGAGTACGCGAGCGGCGGCCCTGGCGATCGGGGTGCGGGTGGTGTGGAGGTCACAGGGGGCGACGCGGGCGCGATCGGTCACGACCCCGACGCCCCGATCCTGGTGCTCAGCGGCGACGTGCCGCTCGTCAGCGCCGAAACCATCTCCATGCTCGTCCAAGCCCACGTCGACTCGGACGCCGACGCCACGATGGCCTCGACCTTGCTCGACGATCCGACCGGCTACGGCCGTGTCGTCCGCGATCCCAGCGGCGCCCTGCTCTCCGTGGTGGAGACCAAGGCCGCCGGCGACGCCACCCCCGAGCAGCTCCAGATCAAAGAGGTCAACACCGGCATCTACGTCTTCTCGGCGCCCGCCCTGCGCGCGGCGCTGCCGCGCCTGCGCTCCGACAACGCCCAGTCCGAGCTGTACCTGCCGCAGGTCCTCGACTTGATCAGGGCCGACGGCGGCTCCGTTGCCGCCCACCTCGTCGAAGATCAGCGCCTTGTCCTCGGCGTCAACGACCGCGCCGCCCTCGCCGCCGTCCGCAGGCTCGCGCAGGACGCCATCCATGCCAAGCACCTTGCTGCCGGGGCGACCATCGTCGATCCCGCTGCAACTGTGATCGATGTCGATGTCCAAATCGGTCCAGACACGACGATCGAGCCCTTCACGACGCTCCTAGGCCACACCCGGATCGGCTCGAACTGCCTCATCCGCCACTCCTACGTCGTCGACTCGCTGCTCGAGGACGACGTCACCGTCGGACCCTTCGCCTACCTGCGTCCCGGCACCGTCCTGCGCGCCGGCTCCAAGGCCGGCACTTTCGTCGAGATCAAGAACTCCGATGTCGGCCCTCGCTCCAAAGTCCCGCACCTCTCCTATATCGGGGACGCCGACATCGGCGCCGACACCAATCTCGGCGCCTCCACGATCACCGCCAACTACGACGGCCGCGCCAAGCACCGCACGACGATCGGCAGTGGCGTTCACAGCTCCGTCCACGTCTCGTTCGTCGCGCCCGTCACCGTCGGCGACGACGCCTACACGGGCGCCGGCTCGGTCATCGTGCAGGACATCCCTCCCGGCGCTCTCGGCATCGCCCGCGAGCGCCAGACCAACAAGGCCGGCTACGCCGACCGCAAGCGCCCGCCCGCGAAGGAGCCAGGGCGATGACACGTTTACACTGCGTAACACGATGAGCGCCGCGATCGACACGCGCGCCCAGCAGGCTGCCCAGACCAGCCTGCCGATCGACTACAACAAGCGCCTGATGCTGTTCGCCGGACGCTCCTCCGAGCAGCTGGCCCTCGACATCGCCGGCAAGCTCAACGTCGACCTCGGCCCGGTCACCCTCAAGACGTTCTCCAACGGCGAGGTCTACTGCCGCTACGAGGAGTCGATCCGCGGGGCCGACGTCTTCATCGTGCAGTCGATCTGCAACAACCCCGAGACCGGGATTACCGCCAACGACTCCCTCATGGAGCTCCTCCTGATGATCGAGGCCGCCGTCGGCGCCTCCGCGCACCGCGTGATCGCGGTCACGCCCTGGTTCGGATACTCCCGCCAGGACAAGAAGTCCGCGCCCCGCGAGCCGATCTCCGCGCGCCTGGTCGCCCGCATGCTCGAGGCCGCCGGGGCCGATCGCGTCCTGACGATGGACCTCCACGCCGGCCAGATCCAAGGCTTCTTCTCGAAGCCCGTCGACCACATGACCGCCCTGTTCATGCTCACCCAGTACTTCGCCGACCTCTCTCTGCCGGACCTCGTCGTCGTCGCCCCCGACGCCGGCCGCGTCAAGCTCAACAAGAAGTTCGCCTCCAAGATCGGCGCCGAGCTGGCGATCCTCGACAAGGAGCGACCCGCCCAGCAGGTCGCCGAGATCGGCTACGTCATCGGCGACGTCTCCTCCAAGACGGCCGTCATCGTCGACGACATGATCGACACGGCCGGGACTTTGGTCGCGGCGGCCCGCACGGTCCGCGACGAAGGCGCTTCGCGCGTCTACGCCGCCGCCACCCACGCCGTCTTCTCAGGTAACGCTTTCGAGAACCTCAGCGAGGCCGCCTTCGAGGAGATCGTCGTCACCGACACGGTCCCGATCGCCGCCGGCCACCCTGCCAACATCCGGGTTCTGCCCTGCGCCGACCTTCTGACCGACTCGATCCGCCGCATCTTCGTCGACGACTCGGTCTCCGAAGTCTTCGGCGGCGAGAACCAGCTGTTCTGAAACGGCGTGCCGCGCGCGCGTGGGGGGCCAGCGCCGGTTGCTAAAGTGCCTCGGCCATGGCAGACGCAACGAGCAAGCTCGCAGTCCAGAGCCGCGCCGCGGAGGGTTCGCGCGCGGCCAGGCGCCTGCGCCGCGCCGGGCGTGTGCCCGGGGTCGTGTACGGCGGCGGTGGCGAGTCCGTCGGCTTCGACGCCGACGCCCGCGAGCTGCGCCTTGCCCTGGCCAGCTCTGGCGCGGTCCTCGACCTGAGCATCGACGGCGCCAAAGCTACGCCGGTCGTCCTGAAGGAGGCCCAGCGCGACCCGGTCCGCGGTGAGACGGTCCACATCGATCTCCTAAGAGTGCGCCTCGACGAGGCGATCGCCGCGGTCGTGCCACTCGAACTGACCGGCACCGAGGACGCGCCCGGCGTCAAGCAGGGCGGGGTCCTCGAGCAGATCGTTCGCGAGCTGAACGTCGAGGCTCTGCCGACCGCGATCCCCGAGTCGATCGTCCATGACATCGGCGAGCTTCAGATCGGCGAGACGATCGCCCTGGAGGCCGTCGCCGCTCCCGAGGGTGTCACCCTGCTCGACGAGCCCGACACGATCGTCGCGACACTGTCCCCGCCGCGCCTTCAGACAGAAGCCGAAGAGGAGATCGAGGCCGAGACCGAGCTGGTCGGCGAGGCCGAGGCGGCCGAGAAGGCCGAGGCTGGCGAGGGCGAGGCCGCCGCCGGCGGCGGCGAGTAAAACGAGGCGGGCCCTGAAGAGGCCTTCCCAGGTGCACAGTCTGTGGCCTTTCTCCGTATGACCGGAGGTAAGGCGGACTGGCTGATCGTCGGTCTCGGCAACCCCGGTCCCGAGCACGCCTCGACCAGGCACAACGTGGGCTTCATGGTCGCCGACCTCCTGGCCGAGCGCTGGGATCTCGGCCGCCAAAAGGCTCGCTTCGGGGGCCGCATCGTCGAAGGCCGCCTGCCCGCCTCTGAGCCCGGCGCCGAGCGTCCGCGTGTGGCGGTCCTGTGGCCGATGACCTACATGAACGAGGCCGGTCGCTCGGCGGGCCCCGCGCGCGGCGCGCTGCACGTGTCGCTCGATCGCGTCTTGGTCGTGCACGACGAGATCGACATCCCGTTCGGAGAGGTCCGCGCGCGCGTGGGCGGCGGCCTGGCAGGTCACAACGGCCTGAAGTCGCTGAAGCGCGAGCTTGGCGGCCCCGACTTCGTGAGGGTCCGCGTCGGCGTCGGGCGCCCCCCATCGAGTGACCCCAGCGTCGTGTCCGCTTACGTGCTCGGCCGCTTCAGGGAGGACGCCGTCCAGGTCCGCGACCTCGTCGAGCGCGCGGCCGATCAGGTGGAGCGGATCGTGCTCGGCGGCGAGCCCG
>DATJWI010000167.1:0-3693 GCA_035501375.1 Solirubrobacteraceae bacterium | reverse complement strand
TCGATCGCCGAACCGGACGCGTTCGTGAAGACCCACGCGCTCGGCACCTACGTGCTCCTGGAGGCCGCCCGCGAGCGCGACCTACGCTACGTGCAGGTCTCGACCGACGAGGTCTACGGCTCGATCGAGGTCGGCACGTTCACCGAGTCCTCGCCGCTACAGCCCTCCTCTCCCTACTCGGCGACCAAGACGGGCGCCGACCTGCTCGTGCAGAGCTACTTCCACACGTACGGCCTGCCCGCCACGATCGTGCGCGGCTCCAACAACTACGGGCCCTACCAGTATCCCGAGAAGCTGATCCCCCTGATGGTCCTCAACGCCCTGCACGGCGACGCGCTGCCGGTCTACGGCGACGGCCAACAGGTGCGCAACTGGATCCACTCGACCGACTTCGCCCGTGCGATCGGCCACGTGCTCGCGCACGGCGCCCCCGGCGAGGTCTACAACGCGGGCGGCCCCGACGAGCAGCCCAACATCGACGTCGTCCACCGCATAATCGCGCTCACCGGCGCCTCCGAGGACCAGATCGAGCACGTCACCGATCGCCCCGGCCACGACCGGCGCTACTCGCTCTCCTCCGAGAAGGTCAGAGCCCTCGGCTGGGAGCCAAGCGTCCGCTTCGAGGACGGCCTGGCAGAGACCGTCACCTGGTACCGCGAGAACGCCTGGTGGTGGGAGCCGATCCGCTCCGGCGACTATCGCAGTTATTACGAACGCCAATACGGCAAGGCGCTCAGCTGACGCCGGACACGCGCCAATTGCCCCCTTCCTTGACCAGGGTCAAGGTCTGGATGGCTTTCTTGCCGGCGTAGTCGGACTTGACCTTGGCGGTCGCGGTCTTGCCGACGATCGCGACCGCTTCGACGGTCGTGTCGTAGTTGTCGATCTGTTTGACCTGCTGTTCGATCGCTTTCTTGCAGCCGCCGGGCGACTTGCTCAGCTGAGCGACGCGCGCTTTCGAAAGGTCTTCGCCGCAGATCTTCTTCGCTTCCAGGGCGACGGCGTTGCTCTGGAGGTTGGCGACCGCCTGGGCGACCTTCTGCTGTTCGCCTTTGAACGAGCTGGTCGAGACCGTGTTGCCGCACGCCGCGACGCCCGTGGCAAGCACGGGCGCGCACAGCGCGGCTATGGCTCGGCGGGCCTTCATCGCGGCCCGGAAGAGTACGTGACCTGGCTAGGACTCGTCGTCGCGCCTGTAACCGAGACGTGCCGAAATCCGGTCGGCCGTGGACACGAGGTGCGGGCCGAGCGCGTCGACGAGCTCCTCCAGGGAGATCATCGAGGAGTGGGCGGCCAGGTTGACGGCGGCGACCACTTCACGCGACTCGTTGCGGACCGGGGCCGAGATCGAATGCAGTTCGGGCGCAAGCTCTTCGTCGTTGACGGAGAAGCCAGCGTCCGCGACCTCTTCGAGCTCGTCGCGCAGCGCTTTCTTGCTGGTGATCGTGTTCGGGCCGCGCTTGGTCAGCTTCATCTCGCCGAACAGCTCGCGCTGCTCGTTCTCGGGCAGGTAAGCCATCAGGAGCTTGCCCATCGAGGTGCAGTACGCCGGCAGGCGCGAGCCCGGGTGCAGGCCGAGGTCGATCTTGCTCTGGTTGCGCCGGAAGCTGCGCGCCCTGTCCACGTACAGGATGTCAGCGCCGTCGAGCACCGACAGGTTGACCGTGTAGCTGGTGCGCTGGCGCAGCTCCTCCAGGTAGGGGTGAGAGTGCTCGCGCAGTCCCGTCGAGTTCAGAGCCGACATGCCGAGGTCGGTCACGCGCAGGCCAAGTCTGTACTTGCGCGAGGCGCCCTGCTCCAGGTAGCCGAGCGCGACCAGCGTGATCACGTAGCGGTGGGTGGTCGAACGACTCATGCCGAGCTCGTCGGCGATGTCGGCAATGCCGAGGACCGGGCGCTCGGGGGTGAAACAGCCGAGTATCGCCAACCCGCGCTCGAGTGATTGGGAGTAGCGTGGTTCGCGTAGGCTGGGGATCGACCAAGCCGGTTCCGGCGCACTGCCGGAGTTTTTGGAAGTATTAGAACTAGTTCTGGGCATCGTAATCGGTTTCCTTATTGCTATAGCTGTGTGCTTCTTCAAAATGGATGTTCCATTCCAGAAGCCCATCATAGTCGGCGTGACCATCGATCTCAATCATAAACACAGTGTCCCCAATCGGGCACTGGTCAAACGTGCCGGGTTGTGTCTCTCTCCCGAGGACCGAATTCGATGACCGACACCGCTCACGTGGTGGTAATAAACGGCGACGTACGAACGATGGACCCGAGACGCCCGCGGGCGTCTGAGCTGGCGTTTACAGATGGGCGCGTGCTGGCGCTTGGTGAGGCCGGGGAGCTGCGGGCGGCGGGTCTACACGGCCCCGACACGACCGTCATAGACGCCGCCGGTGCGACCGTGCTTCCGGGCCTGATCGACGCACATGGGCACTTCGGCCACGTCGCCCGCTCGATGGCCACAGCCGTCGACTGCCGCACCCCCCCGAACCGCTCGGTGTCAGACCTCCTCGACCGCGCACGCGAGCGCGCCGCGGCGGTCGCGCCCGGGACCTGGATCCTGTTGCAGGGAACGACCTTCCAGGACGAGCTGCTCGAGGACGGGCGCTTCCCGACGCCCGTCCAGCTGAGCGCGGTCTCCTCGGCGCACCCGATCGTCTACCGCTCCAGTCTGCACCACCTCGTGCTCAACAGCCTGGCCCTGCGCGAGGCCGGCATCGACGCCGACACGCCGACGCCCCCGGGCGCCCGCATCGAGCGCGACCCCGAGACGGGCAGCCCGACGGGCGTGATGGCCGAGATGTTCGACCGATTGCCGATCCCGTCCGCGACCGAGGCCGAGCTGCGGGCCTCGATCGGGCGCACCGCCTGGGAGCACTATCTCGCCCACGGCGTCACCTCGATCCAGGAGATCTGGGACTCGGGGCCGGTCATGGCCGCGATCGCCGAGGCCCAGCTTGCCGGCGAGCTGCCCCTGCGCGTGCGCGGCCTCGGCTGGGTCCCGCTCGCGGGCTCGGTCTCCGAGGTGGCGAGCGGGCGCATCGGCGAATTGACGATGCGCCCGGGCTGGTTCGAGGGCGGCGGGGTGAAGCTGTTCGCCGACGGTGGCACCTCGTCGCACACCGCCGCCTACTACGAGGCCTACCTCGACGCGCCCGGGCGGGGCGCGCTCAACCACGAGCTCGGCGAGTTGGTCGAGGCGATCGCCGAAGCCCAGGCGCTCGGCGCCCAGGTGGCGGTGCACGCGTGCGGCGACCTCGCGCTCGACCTCGTGCTAGCGGCGTTCGAGCTTGCCGGCACGAGCCCGGCGTCGGGCCTGCGCCCGCGTATCGAGCACGGCGCCAACACCTGTTGGACCGAGGCCCGGGCTCGCTGGTGTCGGCGCCTCGGCGTCCTGCCGGTGCCGAACCTCGGCTTCATCCACAACTACGGCGAGTTCTGGCCACGCTCGCTCGGCCCAGAGCGCGGCCAGGGCTGCGTGCCACTGCGCAGTCTCCTGGACGCCGGCTTTCCGGCGCCGGGCACCTCCGACACGACCGGAGGGGACCCTCGCCTGCTGAAGCCGTTCCACAACATCTGGTGCGCCGTCAACCGCCGAACCTTCGCCGGCCGCGTCATCGATCCCCACGAGCGGATCACGCTGGAGGAGGGCCTTGCCATGTACACCCGCAACGCCGCGTGGGCCGGCCACTGGGAGGG
>DATJWI010000166.1:0-8331 GCA_035501375.1 Solirubrobacteraceae bacterium | reverse complement strand
GACGGCCACGACTTCGCGGCCAAGGCTAACGCGGCCGGGGCGGTCGCGTTGCTGGTAGAGCGCCCGCTTGGCCTGGGCGTGCCGGAGGTCGAGGTTGCGTCGGTGCGGGCCGCTATGGGGCCGATCGCGGCCCGGTTCAACGGCGACCCGACGCGCGAGCTGAAAGTCGTCGGGGTCACGGGCACGAACGGCAAGACGACGACCGCCTACCTGGTGAGGGCTTTGCTCGAAGCGGCCGGCATACAGACGGGCCTGCTCGGCACGGTCACCTCGATCGTGGGCGGCGTCGAGTGGCCGGTCGAACGCACGACCGCCGAGGCGATCGACCTGGAGGCCGACTTCAGAGCGATGTTGGACGGAGGCGATGAGGCCTGCGCGATGGAGGTCTCTTCGCACGCCCTGGCCCTGGGCCGCACGGGCGGCATTCGGTTCGCGGCCGCGGTGTTCACGAACCTGACCCAAGATCATCTCGACTTCCATCAGACGATGGAGGACTACTTCCAAGCCAAGCGGAGGCTGTTCTTGACGGAGCCGGGCGTCAGCGTGGTCAATGTCGGTGACCCTTACGGAAGGCGGCTGGCGGGCGAAATCGAGGGCGCGGTTACCTTCGGGGTCGAAGCCGCTGGCCTGGAGGCAACCGCCGGTTTGGAGGCCGACTACAGGGCGACCGACCTGCGCTGCGACGCGTCCGGCTGCGAGTTCGAACTGCGGACGCCGGCCGGCGTCAGGGAGGTGGCTTTGAAGATGCCGGGCAGGTTCAACGTCGCGAACGCGGTAGGGGCCCTGGCGACCGTACATGCGCTGGCCGAAGCCGGGAGACGCCGGTCTTCGGCCGCAATCCGTGTTGCGGCCGAAGACCTGGACACGCTGATCGGGGCCTTGGAGCGCGGCGTGAAGGTGCCGGGGCGCTTCGAGCCGGTCGATTGCGGCCAGGGGTTTGGGGTGCTGGTCGACTACGCACATACGCCGGACTCGCTCGAGAACGTGTTGAGATCGGCCCGCGATCTGACCAAAGGCCGGATCCTGTGCGTCTTCGGCGCCGGCGGTGACCGCGACCGCGGCAAGCGGCCGTTGATGGGCGAGATCGCCGCGAGGCTGGCCGACGTGGCGGTCGTGACCAGCGACAACCCGCGCTCGGAATCGCCCGAGAAGATCGTTGGCGAGATCTTGGCGGGGATCCCAGATGGCGAAGGTCTCGAAAATGGATCTACACATGTTGAGATCGACCGGAAGGCCGCGATCGAGATCGCGATCGGACTGGCCCGCCCCGAAGACGTGGTCGTGATCGCGGGCAAGGGCCACGAGCAGGGCCAGGAGCTGGCGGGCGGCGTGAAGGTTCCGTTCGACGACGCGGCCGTCGCGCGGGAGGTCCTCGGCGCGCGTGGTGAACAGGCTTCGGCTGGAGCCGACCGAACGTGAGGGGTTGGGGACTCGATGCGGTCGCTGAGGCCGCCGGCGCGGTCGTGGTCCGGCCGGCTGGGTCGGATGGGTCGGTCGAGAGCGATCGGCAACAAAATGAGGGAGGACGCGCGCGCGTGCGTACGCGCGCGAACGGCCCCGTTCGAGTGAGCATCGATTCACGGACCATCGCGGCGGGCGACCTGTTCGTGGGCCTGCCAGGCGAGCGCCACGACGGCGGCGCCTACGCCGCCGAGGCTCTGCGCGCGGGCGCTTGGGGCGTGCTCGTCGAGCCAGCCCACGCCGAGGTTCTCGTGGAGGGCTCCGAGACGCTTGCGGCGGGCTCCGAGGACGCCAAGGCGCTCACGGTGGGCGCTGACGGCGGCCCGACGGCCGATCGCGGCGGCGGCGTGGTTCTCGCGCACGAAGACCCGTTGGCGGCCTTGCAGGCGCTCGCTAAGGCCTGGCTGGCCGAGCTGAGAGCGAATGGCGCCAAGGTCGTGGCGATTACCGGCTCGACCGGCAAGACCTCGACCAAGGACATCCTGGCGGCCCTGCTGGGCAGACATCTGCCGACGTTTGCGAGCCCGGCGAACCTCAACACCGAGATCGGCCTGCCTTTGGCGATTCTCGGGGCTCCGGCCGGCACCGAGGCGCTGGTCCTGGAGATGGCGATGCGTGGGAAGGGCCAGATCGCGGAGCTGGCAAGGATCGCGGAGCCCGAGGTCGGCGTGATCGTCAACGTAGGGCCCGTGCACCTGGAGCTTCTGGGGACGGTCGAGGCGGTCGCGGCCGCGAAGGCCGAGCTGATCGCGGGCCTGGCGCCCGGAGCCACGGCGATCGTGCCCGCCGGAGAGCCGTTGCTGGACCGTTATCTGCGTGAGGACCTAAAGACCGTCAGGTTCGGGCCGGGCGGCGATGTGAGGCTCGCCGAGCGCAGACCCGACGGCACGGTCGCGATCGTGGACTCGGCATTCGTGGCCGAGGGCGAAGAGCCGAGGCGCATCGTTCTGGAGCCGTCGTTCGGCCAGGCTCACAACCTCGGCAACCTGGTCGCGGCCGTCGCCGGAGCTCTCGCTCTGGGCGTTACGCCCGGCGGCCGGGTTAAGGTGCGGTTCTCGGCGATGCGCGGCCAGCGCGTCGAGCTGCCGGGGGGGACGACTTTGATCGAGGACTGTTACAACGCCAACCCGATGTCGATGAAGGCCGCGCTCGACGATCTTGCCGAGACGGCGCCCGGGCGGCGCGTGGCGGTGCTCGGAGACATGCTCGAGCTGGGGGCCGATGAGCTGCGCTATCACCGCGAAGTCGGCGCCTACGCGCGCGCGCGGGGCGTCGATCTCCTGGTGACGGTCGGCCCGAGGGCCGCCGCCATGAGGGACGCGTTCGCCGGTCCCGGTCCGGGTCCCGGACAGGCCAATTTGGTGCCTGATGTTGGGGCCACGACCGCGGCCGTCGACATCATCTCTTCCTCTTCGTCCTCCGCCTCTTCGTCCTCTTCTTCTTCGTCCTCCTCCGCCTCTTCTTCTTCTTCTTCTTCTTCTTCATCCTCCTCCTCCTCCTCCTCCTCCTCCTCCTCCTCCTGCGCGGTGCCCGATGCCGAGGCCGCCGCGGGTCTTCTGAAAGACGCGCTGGAGCCCGGGGACACGGTTCTGGTCAAGGGCTCGAGGGGGGTGGGCCTGGAGCGTGTGGTCGAGGCTCTGCGCGAGCCCGCGCGCGAGGGACTGCCGCGTGAGGAGCCCGCGCGTGAGGAGCCGGCGCGCGAGGGACTGCCGCGTGAAGAACCCGCACGCGAGGAGCCCGCGCGCGAGGGACTGCCGCGTGAGGAGCCCGCGCGCGAGGAGCCCGCGCGCGAGGGGCCGGCGCGGGCGGGCGGGCGCTGAATGGGCAGGATCCTGTTCGGGGGCACTTCGGCCCTGCTGATCTGCATCTTCTTGAGCCCCAAGTTCATCGCGTTCTTGAGGCGGCGCGAGTTCGGCCAGCAGATCAGGGAGGACGGGCCCGAGGGGCATCGCCAGAAGGCGGGCACGCCGACGATGGGCGGCATCATCATCATGCTTGCCGTCTCGATCCCGTTCTTGATCTTGACCGATTACGACTGGCGCTCGGTCGGCGTGTTCGGCGCGATGATCGCGTGCGCGCTGCTCGGCTTCGCCGACGACTACACCAAGCTCGTCAAGCGCAGGTCGCTGGGCCTGAGGGCCAGGACCAAGCTGATCGTGACGATCGCGATCTCGTTGGGCCTGTGGTTCATCGCCAGCCACGAGGCGCACCTGGCGAGCGAGCTGAGGCTGAGGGTCGTCGACTACACGATCGATCTCGGACCGGCCTATCCCGTTCTGATCTATCTGGTCGTCGCCGGCACGACCAGCGGCGTGAACCTGACCGACGGCTTGGACGGCCTGGCAGCGGGCTGCGTCGGGATCGTGCTCTTGGCCTATATCGGGATCGCCTTCGTGACAGAAGACTACGATCTGGCGATGCTGGCCGGCTGCTTGGTCGGAGCGTGTATCGGCTTCCTCTGGTTCAACGCGTTTCCGGCGACGATCTTCATGGGGGACACCGGCTCGCTCGGCCTCGGCGGCGCGATCGCCGGGCTGGCGGTGATGACCCATACCGAGGTCCTGTTGATCGTGCTCGGCGGGATCTTCGTGATCGAGGCCCTGTCTGTGGCGATCCAGGTGATCTCGTTTCAGGCCTTCCGAAAACGGGTGCTCCTGATGGCCCCGATCCATCACCATTTCGAGCTGAAGGGCTGGTCCGAGACGAAGATTATCTTGAGGTTCTGGATCGTCGCCTCGATCTGCTGCGCGATCGGCTTCACGATCTATCACCAGAGCCTCAGGTGAGGCCGGGGCTGCCGGACGGACCGTATCTGGTCGTCGGCTTGGCGAGGTCGGGCGTGGCGGCCGCGAAGGCGCTGTGCGCGAAAGGCGAGCGGGTGCTCGGCGTCGATGCCGGCGAGCTCGCTCGTGACCAGGTCCAGGCCCTGGTCGACGCCGGGGTCGAGGTCCACGTCAACGACGACGGCCTGGCTTTGTGCCCCCGGGTGGACGCCGTCGTCAAGAGCCCGGGCGTGCCCAGGCAGGCGCCGGCGATCGAGCGGGCGCTCGCCGAAGGCAAACCGGTGTTTGGTGAGCTCGAGCTGGGCTGGCGGCTCTTGGGGAACGAGACGATCGCCGTGACTGGGACGAACGGCAAGACGACGACGGTCGAGTGGATCGGCCACATCCACCGTGTGGCCGGCCGGGCGGTCGCCGTCGCCGGCAACGTCGGCCAAGCCCTGACCGGCCTGGTCGGCGAAGTCGGACCCGAGGCGACGATCGTCTGCGAGGCTTCGTCGTTTCAGTTGGAGGATGCGCTCGAGCTCGCGCCAGAGGCGGCCGTCCTGCTGAACATCGCGCCCGACCACCTCGACAGGCACGGGACGATGGAGGCGTACGAAGCGGCGAAGCTGAGGATCTTCGCGAACCAGAGCGCCGAGGACATCGCGATCGTGCCAGCTGGCCTCGGGCTCGCGATCCCGGGAGAGGCGAAGCGGGTGCGTTTCGGGCGCGACGCGGCTGGCGTGGCGGGCGGGATCGGCGACGGTGAGGACGGAGAGATGGTCGCGCGCAACGGGAGTCTCTGGTGGCGAGCGGTCGAAGAGCCGGAGAAGGAGCTGGTGGCGATCGGCGAGCTGGCGCTGCGCGGTCGGCACAACGTCGAGAATGCGATGGCCGCGGCGGCCGTGTGCTTGGCGCGAGGGATGGACCGCGAGGTCGTCCGCGCGGGACTGCGCACATTCAAGGGCGTAAAGCACCGCCTCGAGGAGGTCGCTCGCAGGGAGGGCGTGGTCTACGTGAACGACTCGAAGGCCACCAACGTCGCCAGCACGCTCGTGGCGTTGGAGGCGTTCGCCGGCGATCGCGTGCGCCTGATCCTGGGCGGCCAGGGCAAGGGCCAGGACTTCGGGCCGCTGCGCGACCCGGTCGAGCGCGGCTGTGCGGCGGTCTATCTGATCGGCGAAGACGCGCCCGCGATTGCCGCTGCGCTGGCGCCGAGTGGCGGCGCCGGGGGAACGGGCACGCCCGTGCGCGAGTGCGGCGATCTGGAGCGGGCGCTGAGGGCGGCGAGCGGCGCCGCCAAGCCGGGCGAGGTGGTGCTGCTGTCGCCGGCCTGTGCGAGCTTCGACCAGTTCAGGGACTTCGAAGCGCGGGGGGAGCGCTTTCGCGAGCTGGTGGTGGGCTTGGGTCGGTAGGTGACCTTTTCTCCCGGAAGATGGAAAGCGGCCTTTCCAAGCTGACGGCGGCGAGGAGATGTGTCCGCTTCGACCGAAGAGCAGCACGGACAGGTGTCCGCCTTCGGCGGCGCTCACGGGAGGCATCCGGGCGAACGCGTAGAAGTCAGCACGGATGGCGAGGGATGCGCGCACGCGGCAAACGCTCGAGTACAGGATCTTGATCACGGCGACGATGTGCTTGCTGGCATACGGCGCGGTGATGGTCTACAGCGCGACCTCGGCGACCTCGCTGCTGCAGGGCTCGGGCAACGGCACCGGCTATCTGATCAAGTTCGTGGTCTACGGCGGCGTCGGTCTGATCGCGATGAGGGTGCTCTCGCGGGACGGTGTCGCCAAGGTGCAGAGTCTGGTCGGACCGCTGCTTGCGGTCTCCTTCGGGCTGGTTCTTGCGGTGCACGTGCCGCACGTCGGCGTGGCGGTCAACGGCGCGCGCCGCTGGATCGGTCCGAGCGCTTTGCAGTTCGAGCCCTCGGAGCTGCTCAAGATCGCGCTGGCGCTGTATGCCGCGACGCTCTTGGCAAGGCGCCCGCAACGGGTGCACGACCTGCGTGAGCTGTCCAGGCCGCTGTTGATCGTGGCCGGCTCGGCGTGCCTGCTGGTCGTGACCGAGCCGGACCTTGGCAGCGCGATGACGATCGCGTTCACGACCGTGGCTTTGCTCGTGGCGGCCGGCATACCGGCTCGCAACTTGGCGATCATCGCCGGCGTGGCGTTCGGGGCGATCGTCTTGTATGCGCTCGCGAAACCTTATGCGAGGGCGCGGCTGACGTCGTTCGTCGATCCGTGGGCGCACGCCTCTGGCAGTGGCTTTCAGGCGGTCCAGGGCCAGATCGCGATCGGCTCGGGCGGTCTGTTCGGCGTCGGGCCGGGCCAGTCGGTCCAGAAGATCTTCTACCTGCCGGAGGCGCCGACCGACTTCATCCTGGCCGTGATCGCCGAGGAGCTCGGCGTGATCGGAGTATGCGCGCTCCTGTTCCTGTATGGCCTGATCGGCTATGCCGGCCTGAGGGTCGCCAAAGGCGCTCGCAGCTTGCACAGTGCGCTGATCGCGGTCGGCATGACTTCGCTGATCGTCTCCCAGGCGCTCCTGAACGTGTTCGCCGTGCTCGGCCTGGCGCCGCTGACGGGGGTGCCGCTGCCGTTCGTGTCCTACGGCGCGAGCAGCCTGATCGTGATGCTCTCGGCGATGGGTCTCCTGTTGAACGTCGCCGCCGGGGGCACCGCGCACGTGCGGGCGGTGCCGACGCGAGGCGGGGCCAAGGCGCAAAAACAGGCAGGATGGAGCCGTGACTCAGAGCAAGATCGCGATCGCGACCGGCGGTACGGCGGGTCACGTGGCGCCCGCGCTGGCGGTGGCCGGCGCGCTGCAAGCTGACGGAGCCGAGGTCGCGTTCATCGGCGGGGCCAGAGCCGAGGCCGAGATGGTGCCGGCGGCCGGCTACGAGCTGCGCACGATTGACGTCGAAGGGGTCAGCCGTACGAACCCGCTGCGCGCGGCCAGGGCCTTGGCGCGGGCCGCGCTCGCGGTGCCGAAGGCCCGGGCGATCCTGAAGGACTTGGCGCCCGACGCGGTGCTCGGCGGCGGCGGCTATGTGGCTGGGCCGGTCGGCTTGGCTGCGCTCAGCCTGCGCATCCCGCTGGTCCTGACCGAGGCCGACAGTCATCTCGGCCTGGCCAACCGGCTGCTCGCGCCGGGCGCCAAGCGGGTGTGCCTGGCCCTTCCGATTCCGGGGCGCGACGCGTCCGCGCGCTACCGGGTGACCGGTCGCCCGATTCCCTTCCCCGACGCTGACCGCGCGCGCGCGCGGTCCCACTTCGGGATCGGCGAAGAGGAGACCTGTGTGCTCGTGTTCGGCGGGTCGCTCGGAGCGCACTCGATCAACCTTGCGGCGGTGCAGGCGTTGGCGGACCCGGATGCCCGGCCGGCCGGTTCCTCAGGCGAGCGGGGCTCGGCGGAGAGCCGCCTGGCCGGCCGGCTGCGCGAAGGCGCGCTCAAGGTGCTGCACGTCAGCGGCAGGCGCGACTACAAAGAGCTGCGCGCGCGCCGACCGATCTCCGATCGGTTGCCGGCCGGATATGACCTGCGCGAGTACCTTGACCTGGAAGAGTTCGCGATGGCGCTCGCCGCGGCCGACCTGGTCGTCGCCAGGTCAGGGGGCTCGGTCTTCGAGATAGCCGCCTACGGTTTGCCTGCGATCCTGATTCCGTACCCGTATGCCTCGGCCGACCACCAGACCACGAACGCCAGGTGGATGGCGGAGGCGGGCGCCGCGATCGCGATCGAAGACCGCGACTTGACGGGTCCGCGTCTGGCCGGCGAGCTGGCGGCGCTGCTTGGCGATCGCCCCCGACTGGCAGCGATGGCCGAGGCCTCGCGCGGCCTGGCCCGGCCGCGCGCCGCCAAGGAGGTCGCCGAGGAGCTGCTGGCGGCGGCGGCGGCGGCCTCGCGCAGGGAGGCTCGCCGGTGACCGGGCGAGGCCGGGGGGCGAGGACCGATCTTGGAGGGGATATGGCGCGCGCGGGGACCTTCGACCGTCAACCTGTCACCTCTCCGGCCCGGCGGGCGGCGGCGTTGTCGTGTCGGACGGCGGCGTTGTCGTGTCGGACGGCGGCGTTGTCGTGTCGGACGGCGGCGTTGTCGTGTCGGACGG
>DATJWI010000165.1:0-2447 GCA_035501375.1 Solirubrobacteraceae bacterium | reverse complement strand
CCTCGCCGCCGGCGCTCGGACGCATGGGTGTTGTCGGCGTCGTGTCCGGCAGGGTCCTGGCGCAGAATCTTCGCACCGGTCTTTACGAACCGCTCGGATCGGCGACGGACCTGCCGGTCGGGGTCCCGATCGACGCGCGTGACGGCGTCGTCTCGCTGACGACCGCCCTCCCGGGCGGACGCACGCAGACGGCGGACGTCTGGGGCGGGCTCTTTCGGTTCGAACAGACCAAGCACGGCGACGGCCAGACCGAGTTGCTATTGAACGGCCCTGTCGGCCCCTGCCCCGCCCGAAGGCGCGCGCCACAAGCAAGCAGGGAATCGGTCCGCGGGCGCGCGGCCTTGGCGCGGGCAAGCGCGACGGCTGCGTCCGCGCACGCGAGTTCGACTTCAGCGGTCGCGGCTCGCGCACGCGCGAAGAGGCGACTGTGGTCGAAGGACTCGCATGGCAAATACACGACCCACGGCGCGAACAGCGCAGCGACCGTGCTCGGCACCGAATGGCTGACGGTCGACAGTTGCGCCGGCACGCTGACCCGCGTGCGCAGGGGCCGCGTGCGCGTGCGCGACCTGCACAACGGGCACGTGACGGTCCTGGGCGCGGGCCACAGCTACCTGGCGCGCAGCTGAGCCATGGCCGGGGCATCAGACCCGGAGGAGACGGCAGACCCGGGCAGTACAGCAGGCCCGGACATGGCGACAGAGCGGGATGCAGGGGTCGACCCGGAGAAGCGGGCCGGCCCGGGCGCAGGGGACGGCCTCAGCGCCGCGGATGCGCCGCTGCGGGCACGCACGAGCGCGATCGTCGCGCTCGGAGCGATCGCGGTCGGACTGATCGCGTACCTGGCGGGCGCGTGGCCTGGCCTGGAGGACGGCAGCGTCGGCCTGCGGTTCGCGCTGCGCGGAGCCCAGCGTCCGGCCGATGTCGTGGTCGTCGGCATCGACGACAGGTCGCTCGAACAGCTGCGCATCCGCTGGCCGTTCCCGAGGTCGCTGGACGCCAAGGCAATCGAGCGACTGCACGACGACGGCGCCAGAGCGATCGTCTATGACGTGCAGTTCACGCAGCCGACGACGCCCAGCCAGGACGACGCCCTGTATGAAGCGATCGAAGGCGCGCCCGGGGTCGTGCTGGCGACCTCCGAGGTCGGACAGAACGGCGAGACCGAAGTGCTCGGCGGCAACGCGAACCTGGCGGCCGCGCACGCGCGGGCGGGCGCCGCCGACTTCGAGGCCGACCCCGCCGGCGCGATCCAGCGTTACAGGCATTCGATCAGCGGCCTGCCGACGTTGGCGGTGGCGGGCGCCGAAGCGGCCAACGGCCGGCGGATGAGCACGAGCGCCTTCGAAGATGGTTCGGCCTGGATCGACTTCAGGGGCCCGCCGGGCACGGTGCCGTCCGTCTCGTTTTCGGACTTGATCGAAGGCCACGTGCCGAAGGAAGCGATCGCGGGCAAGGTCGTCGTGATCGGGGCGACGAGCCCCGTGCTGCAGGACATGCATGCGACATCGACCACGTCGGGGGCGCCGATGCCGGGCCCTGAGGTGCAGGCGAACGCGGTCTGGACCGCCCTGCACGGCAACCCGCTGCGTTCGGCGCCGGGCTGGCTCGCGGTCCTGTGCATCGTGCTGGCGGGCCTGGCGGCGCCGCTGACCGAGCGCAGGTTGGGCGTGCTGCGCGCGAGCGCATTGGCGCTCGCGCTCGGGGCCGCGTACGCACTGGCGGCGCAGCTGGCGTTCGACACGGGCGTGGTGCTGGTCGTTACCTACCCGCTGGCCGCGCTGCTGGCGGGCACGGTTGGGACCGTGATCGTCTGTTACGCCGCCGAGAGCTGGCGGCGCGAGCTGGTCGCCCGCTATGCGGGGGTCCTGGAGCGGACGGTGCGCGAGCGGACGGCCGAGCTGCTGGAGACCCAGCACGAGATCGTCCACAGGCTGGCGAGGGCGGCCGAGTTGCGCGACGAGGACACCGGCCACCATCTGGAGCGGATGCGGAACCTGTGCGAGCGCCTGGCCTTGGAGCTTGGCCTGGACGCCGGCGAGGCCGAGCAGATCGGCTTGGCGAGCGTGCTGCATGACATCGGCAAGCTCGGCGTCCCCGACAAGGTCCTGCTCAAGCGGGGCGAGTTCGACGAAAGCGACTGGGAGGCGATGCGTGGCCACGCCGGGGCTGGAGCGGACATGCTGGCCGACTCGGCTTCCCCGTTGATGAGGACCGCCGAGACGATCGCCAGGACCCATCACGAGCGCTGGGACGGCGGCGGCTACCCGGCCGGCCTGGCAGGCACGGAGATCCCGTTGCCGGGACGGATCTGCGCGGTCTGCGACGTCCTGGATGCGCTGCTCAGCGAGCGCCCATACAAGCCCGCGTGGACCTTCGACGAAGCGATGGCCAAGATCGTGCACGACAGCGGCAGCCACTTCGACCCCGACGTCGTGGCCGCGCTG
>DATJWI010000164.1:0-12687 GCA_035501375.1 Solirubrobacteraceae bacterium | reverse complement strand
CGCACTGGTCGCGATACAGTTCATGCTCAATTTGCGGTATGCAGCCGATGGTGTGGCCGCTTCGGCGGGCGGCGAAGATTTTGGGGCCCATACTCTTCTACCCGACTCGGCGTCCGGACCGGGACGCCCCACAGGTAGCCGAGCACTGCCACCATCGCGAACACGGCCACGACCAAGAGCACCGGCCCCGAGTCCTCGACCAGCGCGCCGACGACGCCCGCGGTCAGGCCGCCGCCGAGCGCGGCCAGCCAGGCTGAATCGTCGGCGACGGGCGCCAGCAGCCGCTCGCGCCGCACGACCCCGACCGCCGCGCCGAGCAGCGCCAGCGCGGTCGCGACCGGCATCGCGCCGCTGCCGAGCTCTTTCCAAGCCGCTTCGTAGCGCCTGACGATCAGGTCCCTCAGATCGTTCGCCGAGCGCGCGTCGAGGACGCTGCCCGTGAAGTGGCCCGAGCCTTTGGCGAACGCGAGGTCGAGCGCGGCCAGCAGCGCCAGGCCGGCGATGGGGGCTAGCAGCACGCTGAGCGCGCGCCCGCGGGTCAGTTCGCCCGGCAGCAACATCACGACGGCCACGGCCGTGGCGGCGCCGACCAGGATCGCGCCGCCCACGCCCGCCCCGATCCGGGCTGAGCCCTCCACGATCGCCAGCGCGATCCCCGCTCCCGCCATTGCCGCGGCCGCTCGCTTGCGCGCCGCGCTCGCCATGCTCACCGTGTTCTCTGGGTCGTCTGTGCTCGCGCCGTCTGCCGTGGCGGCACCTCGACGCTCGTCGCCGGATGCTCCGCGGCCCTCGACCGGGTAAACCCAGGCGGCGACCGCCGCGAACACGAGCACCGCGAGGCCGGACTTCAACTCGTTGCCGATCCCATAGAAGCGCGCGCCCAGCAAGGGGTCCGGGCCGAGCAGCGAGCGCATCGCGAGCTGCGTGCCCGCCAGAGCGTCGGCCGTGAGCGCCACGAGCGCGACGATCGCGGGCACGATCGGCGCCCGGGGCCAGGGGACGAGCAGGTCGGCCAGTGCGCCGAAGGCCAGGCAGAGGACCGCGATCGTCGCGTATTCGTAGACCGCTCCAAGCCCAAGCGCCGCGGGGACGAGGACGGCGACCGGCGCCCACAGAACCGCCAGCCCGCATACGCGCAGCGCCCAGCCGCGCGCGCGCGGCCATGGCGCGGAGACGATCGCCACGAGCGCCAGGGCGACCAGCAGCCATCCGAGCGCCGGCAATCGCCGTGGCCCGATCGCATACAGCCTGGTCCGCAGCTTTCGAAGACCCCCAGAATCGAGCTGGCCGTCGGTGTGGATCGGCTCGCCGCGCATGTCGGCCGGCACCGCCGAACCGAGCCATCTCAGGATCGTGGGCGCCAGATCGACCGACACGATCAGGCCGCGCTGGTTCGTGCTCGGCGAGGTCAGCTCCCGGCGATCGCCGCCGGGCAGTTTGGCGCCGGGCGGGCTCCCGCCGGGCAAGCCGCCGCCGGGCAGTCCGGCGACACCGGTCCACAACAGCTGGCCTGGGCTCGAACGGCTGCGGCGTTGAACGACGATCAAGAGCTGGCCAGGGGCACGCGCGCGCGCGAGTGCCATCAAATCGGATCGTCCTGCCGGGCCTGCCGGCAGGTCGGCGACCACCAGGCGCTCTTTGGCCGTGATCGCGGCCACGCGGGCCAGCAGGGTTGCCCTGGAGCCGTCCGAGAAGGCCGCGATATGGCCGTTCCGACCGGCCGCGACCAGGCCATCCAGGTGTCGAACCGCGCCGTTGCCCGCGCCGTTGCCTGCGCCGCCGCCACGGCGCCTGTGCCCGTTATGACGCTGGGCGCCGCGGCCCTCGCCGCCCGCGGCCGCGTGGCCGGAGCCGAGGATCCTGGAGTAGCCGACGTAGCCGGCGCCGCCTTCGATCTGGGCGGCCAGAAGGCCGGGCCGCAACAGTTGGGGCGCGTCTTCGGCTCGGCTGCGCGCTGCCGACCAGCCTTCGACGATTGCGCCGGATCCGCTCGCCTGAACGAAGACGGGCGGCGGGGTGGGGCGGGGATAGGCCGATGCCGCGACGCGCGCGCCCTGGCCGATGTCGAGCAGGAGCTGGGCCTGCGAGTACTCGCCCTGGGAGCCAGACATGAGCCCGACCGACATGCCCGGCAAGCGCGCCAGCTTCGCCTCGCTAGCCGGCGCAAACACGACCAGCGCGGAGGTCGGCCCGGACGCCGCGTACGCCCGGGCAGCGGCCGCCGACGCCACGAGCGCGGTCGCACACAGGAGCAGCGCGAGCGAAGCTCCCCGCCGGCTTGGGATCAGCCTTCGGCTCCCTCGGTCGCTACGCCCGGCCTGGGGTGCGCCCCGGCGCCCGGGGAGGGAGGCGTCGCGCCCTCGCGGGAGCGCTTGTCGCGCTCGGCGTCGGCGGGCAGGACGGTGCCCTCGATGTTCATCCGGGGCAGCGCCCGCTCGAGCCAGGGCGGCAGCCACCAGGTGCGCTCGCCGACGAGGTGCAAGACGGCGGGCAGCAAAAGGCAGCGCACGACGAACGCGTCGAGCAGCACGGCGGCCGCGAGGCTGAGACCGAACTCCTTGATGACCCTGTTTTCGCCGAGCATGAACGACAGGAACACGCAGACCATGATCGCCGCGGCGGCCGTCACCACGCGGCCGGTCAGGGCCAGGCCTTCGGCGACCGACCGCGAGTGTTCGCGGGTGTGCGTCCAGCGCTCGTGCATCCTCGATATCAGGAAGACCTCGTAGTCCATCGACAGGCCGAACACGATCGCGAACAGCATCACCGGGATGAACGACTCGATCGGTCCCTGCTGGACGCCGAAGATCGAGCCGAACCAGCCCCACTGGAAGATCAACACGATCACGCCCAAGGCCGCGCTGATCGACAGCAGGTTCATGATCGCCGCCTGCAACGGGATCACAAGCGAGCGGAAGACGATCAGCAGGAGCAGGGCGCTCAAAAGCACGACGACGCCGACGAACAGCGGCAGCTTGTGGTCGAGCACCGCCGCGAAGTCGATCGCGCCGGCGGTCACCCCGCCGACGTAGACGGTCATGGCGCCGCCGGCCTCCAGCGGCGGCACGACGTGTCCGCGCAGCTGGGAGACCAGCCGGGTGGTCGCGTACGCCTGCGGCGAGGATTTCGGGTAGACGGTGATCGTCGCGACTTCGTTGGTCGGATTGAACTTGGCGGGCGCCACCGAGACGACCCCCGGGGTGGCGGCGATCGCGGCGCGCAGCTTTTCGACCGACGCCTTGCCGCCGTTCGGCGGGACGATCAGATCGACACCCTGTTCTGCCGCCTGCCGGCGCGGGTTCGGGACCTTGGCGACGATCAGGAGCGGCCCGTTGAAGCCTTCGCCGAAGCCTTGGGCAAGCAGCTCGTACGCCCTGTGGGTCGTCTGGTTCGCCGGGTCGTTGGAGGCGTCGCTGGAACCTAGACGCAGCGCGATCGCGGGGGCGGCTATCAGCAACATGAACGCCGTCGCACAGATCGCGATCGTCAAAGGCCGGCGCTGTACGAACGCGCTCCAGCGCAGCCAGGCCGCGCCGGCGTGGGGCGTCTCACCGGCGGCGAGAGCCTGCTCGTCGGTGGCCTGGGTCCTGGCTGGGGCATCCGCTTGGGCTACCTGCTCGCGGGCCTGGCGGCGGCGCGCGCGGCGGCTGGGGCGGGCGACTTTGGCGCCGGCGATCGTGAGCAAGGCAGGCAGGAGGGTCAGCGAGGCGAGCATCACCAGCAGGACCCCGATCGAGGCGGAGATCGCGACCCCGTATAGGAATTCGACGCCCAAGACCATCATGCCGAGCAGCGCGATCACGACGGTCAAGCCCGCGAACAGGACAGCGCGCCCGGCGGTGTCTACCGCCTGGATGACCGACTCGCGCGAGTCGCCGAAGGTCGGCCCCGGCGTGCGGTAGGCCTCCCGGAAGCGGGTCAAGATGAACAGCGCGTAGTCGATGCCGACGCCCAGGCCGATCATGGCGGCCAGCTCGGAAGAGAAGTTGGGGGTGTCGACGACGTGCGTGAACAGCGCGATCGCGCCGAGGCCGGTGCCGAGGCCGAACAGCGCGGTCACGATCGGCAGGCCCATCGCGATCAAAGAGCCGAACGTGAGCAGCAGGACGACGATCGCTGCCAACAGGCCGACGGCCGTGGAGACGCCGAAGCCGGCCTGCTCGGTCATCTCGATCGCCTGGCCGCCAAGCTCGACCTGGAGGGGCTGGGTGGGATCCGATATCGCCGCTTCTTTGGCGACCTTGACGACCCGTTCCGGCGCGCCCTGGGGCAGGAGGTTCGCTTTCTCGTCGAACACGACCGTCGCAAACGCGATCTGACCGTTGGCGGAGATCGCCTTGCCGGCTGCCGCGCGCGCGTAGGGGCTGATCACGGCGGCGACGTGAGGCAGGCGGGCGACCTTGGCGAACATCGCTTCCATTCGGGCCCGAACCGCCGGATCAAGGACGGTGCCGGAAGAGACCTTGTAGACGATCGTGTCACGGTCGCCGGCCTGGGCCGGGAAGCTGCTCTGCAACAGGTCGGCGGCGCGCTGGGTGTCCGAGCCGGGCAGCGTAAAGTTGTTGGAGTAGCTGGTCCCGGCGGACTGCGCGAAGACGTTGACGGCGAACAGCAGCAGGACCCAGCCGATGACGACGTACTTGCGATGGGTCGTTATCCAGCGTGCCGTCTTGCGCATCGAACGTCCTCCAGGGGTCGTGCCGTTCGGCACGTTTTCAGGGTTTGCCGGGGGAGTCTTGACAGGGTAGCCATCAAGGCTCGAGGCGGCGGTGGTGGTGGCGGTGGCGGCGGGCTCAGCCGGCCGAGAAGATCTCGATGGCGCCCGTGGCCAAATGTTCGTTGGCGTCGCCGGACGGCTCGATGACGTGGCCGTCGGCCACGATCGGGCTGTTCCAGTGGCCGGGTTCAGCGGACAGCCTGGCGATCGGGCGGGGCGAGTTCGGGCGGTAGACATCGATGCCACCGCCCGATGGGTCGTACACGTACAGCAGCCCGCCGGCGAAGACGGGGCTCGTGCCGGGGGTCGAGTTCTGCCAGGCCTCGTAGAGTCGGCCCGAGCGCAGGACATAGGCGGCGGTGGCATGTTCGGCGCCGACGAACACGGTCGTGCGGCCGGCACGATGCCAGACGGCGGGCGCGGTGAACAGCTCGCCGCCGCCGGCCAGAGGCAGCTTCTGGACTTCGCCGCCGAGCAGGGTCCGGTTCGCGGGCGAGCGGCCGTTCAGCCGCGACAGCGACAGCACCCGCACGATCCCGTCCTTGCCGGCCACCATCAACCTGTCGTGACCGAGCAGCGCCGGCGCGGAGGAGCCTAGGTCGGTATCGGTCTTGTTCAGCTGTTCTTGGTCGACGGGCGTGAACGCCTGGCGCAGGCCGAGGCCCGGGAAGGAGAGCTCGAGGACCGAGTCTCCGAAGTCGGTGTGGCCGTTCCAGGGGCCGTTGCCGGTGTCGACCAGGACGTGGCGGCCGGCGGGCTCGACGACGGGGCCGCCGCGCGAGAGGATCGCCGAGTCGCTGGCCTCGCACGTGCTCGGCGCCTGCAGGCGACGGCGGTTCGAGCAGAGCGTGTTGAAGACGCTCGCGACGCGGCCGGTCGCGCGATCGATCGCGACCAGGTGGCCCTGATAGGGAGGGGCGTCGCCGATGTAGCCGCTGGTGGCGACCAGCAGGTCCGGGCCGTCGATGTTCAAAGCCGAGCCGAGCTTCTCGCGGGCGGCGTCCTCGGTGACGCTGACCGGCCAGCCGCCCGTCTGGTCCTCGAGGCCGTCGTTCAGCGATAGCTTGTGGATCAAGCCGTCCGGCGAGGCCGCGTACACCCAAAGCCTGCCGGGGTCGATCAAAGGGCTCGCGTTCGTGATCTGGGCGCTGCCGGCCCACTTCGAATAGCCGGGCGGCGTGAACGTCCACAGGATGCGGCCGCTGTCGGCGTCGATCGCCGAGGTCTTGCCGTAGGTCGTCGTCACGACAATCGTGTCGTGGGCGGCGCCGTCGACCGTGGCTGCGTGCTCGTAGACGGGCGAAGAGTCGACCGTTCCGGGCAGCGCCACGTGAAGATGGCTCAGGCGGCCGACGTTTGCGCTCGTGATGCCGGTGGCCCGCTCGGTGGCGTCGTCGCGCTGGGGGTCGAGGCCGAACTCGGGCCAGTCCTTCAGGACGGCGGATGAGGAGAAGGAGACAGAAGCGGAGGGGGCTGTCGTGGGCTCCGGGATCGCCCCGGCGCTCGCCTTCGGGGGCGCAGGCGCCGCTCCGGCGCTGATGCTGACGCCCGCGCTCGATCCGCATGCGGCGACCAGTGTGCACGTCGCGGCGATCCAGACCGCGCGGATCAGGCTCTTGGCGCGCATTCGTTCTTTCTAACGCATCTGTCCAGCTCGTTCCCGGACCGTGGTCGTCCAGCTCGTCTTCAAGGGTCGCGGGAGCTCTGCCGGGGTATGCTCGGAGGATGGCCAGGACTCCGCGCGTGGGCGATGTCGCGCCCGACTTCGAGCTGCCCGGCACCGATGGCCCGTTCAAGCTCTCCGACCATCGCGGCGAGCGCGTCGTGTTGCTGTTCTATCCGGGCGACAACACGGTGGTCTGTACAAAGCAGTTCTGCTCTTACCGCGACCGCGCCGCCGACTTCGCGGCTCTGGAGGCCACCGTCGTCGGCATCTCTGCCCAGGGTCTGGCCTCCCACGAAGGGTTCGCCGCCAAGCACTCCCTGAACGTGCCTTTGCTTGCAGACTCCGACAAGCGAGTCGCGCGCGCGTACAGCGCGACGACGCGCGGCCTCGGCACGACTTCGCGCGCGGCGATCGTGATCGACGAGCATGGCATCGTTCGCGACCGTCACGACCACCTGCTGGGCTTGGACTTTCAGTCGGTCGACGACCTCAAGGCCGCGCTCGACGCGCTGCCGGCGGTCGCCGCCTGAAGGGCGATGTCGTTCTCGCGACGGTTCTTTTTACATGCCGGACGCTCGCGAGTGGAGTTGCGGCCTTTCGGACGGTTCATTTCTTGCGGGTCTGCGTGCCGTCGCATCATTTGGTTATAGTTCCTCTTGTGGAGGTCGACGTCCTGGTGCCAGCAATTGTCTCCTGGGCGATGTCGGTGCTGGAGGAGGAATATGCCTGAGCTGAAGAGTAAAGAATTGGCGCAGCTGCGCAAGAAGCTGGTGGAGCTCGGCTCTGACCTCAACGGCACCCTCGCTCGCCTCGACGTGAGCGTCCAGCGGGAATACCGGGCCGCGGAGCGATCGGTGCTCGAGGCTCGTCGCAAGGCCGAGACCCACGAGGGTCTCCTGCGGCTCGGCTGAAAGCCCAACCCCCGATCCGTGCGTCCCTGGGTCGACCCAGACAAGGCCTTTTGGCTGCTTCGGCCCCGCGGCGAGGAGGACTGGGAAGACCTCGCCCGCGATTACACCGAGGACGATGAGCCGCGCCCGCTCAACCAGATCCTCGACGTTGCCCGTAGGGGCGGTTGCCGCACCGTCGTTGTCGAGAACCGCTACGTCGATGTCGACTACCGCAGCGAGTACTCTGCCTTCTGGTCGAAGAAGTTCGACAGCCAGTCGCCATTTGCCCGCCGCCTGCACTTCTTCGGGGCCGACCTCCAGGAGGAGCGTCTGCACCGGCTGAGAGACGATGAGGCGAGCAGCTACCTCGGCTACTCGATCATTCGTCCAGTACCCCATGGGCGCGTCGGGCGCACCGTCATGGCGCCGCCGCCCGAGCTTGCGACGGCGACGCTGACCCTCGCTTCCGACGAGGTCTCCTTTTTCGGCACCCCGCTCTCGGTGAGCGGTGTCCCCTTCTGTGAGCAGGACTCAGAGTATCTGCGCTGTGCACACGCCGCCGCTTGGATCTGCCACTACACCGCCGCTCGTCGGGGCGATGTCGGGCGCCGCCACACCGCCGAGATCGTCGAGCTCAGCCCCGACGTCCTCTCGCCCGAGCGGGCTGTGCCCTCCAGCGGCCTCAACCCGAACCAGCTGCAAGCTCTCTTCCGGGCGCTCGGCCAGCCGGCGATCGTCTATGGGCTCAGCTCGCTGCCAAAGGTGATGGGCGTCGAGGATCCGGTCTCTCCCGACGAGGAGGGCGCAAGCGAAAAGACTCCGCCAGGTTGGTGGGACACTCGCATGACCAGCATCATCTGCCGCTACCTCAACTCAGGCTTCCCCGTCCTGATCGGCGCACAGGAACATGCATTCGTGCTGGTCGGTTGGCGTCGCGACGACGAAGGCCAGGTTCAGTTCATCGCCTGCGATGACCGGGTTGGGCCCTACGAGATCATCTATTCGCCCTTCGAGCACCGCCTGACCCCGTGGGAGAGCATCGTCATTCCGGCGCCGCCGAAGGTCTACCTCACAGGCGAGACCGCCGAGAGCCGCGCGCACGAGGTGCTGCGCTCCATGGCCGAGCAGACCGAGCAGCTGAGCGACATAGCGGGCGGGCTCTTGGACGGCAGCATCGTCCTGCGCACGGCCCTGCGCAGCTGCTCCGCCTACAAGCACGAGATTGAGGGGCTGGCCAGCTCCGATCAGATCCTCAGCGCCCTACGCCACGCCCGTTTGCCGCATTGGGTCTGGGTGGTGGAGGCCCATAGGAGTGAGTCATGCGGGAACGGAAAGCCCTGCGTGGTGGCGGCCGTCGTGCTGGACTCGACCGCCTTCGTGCTGCGGCCGTCCCTGGACATCTTGGCTATGCCGAGTATGGTCCTCATCTATCCTCCCGACGATGCCGAAGTTGTAAGCGTAGATGGCGGCGCCGATCCCTGGGGCTCGCTGTTGAAGGTGCATTGAGCAGGATGCGGCTGGTTCGAGCTGTATTCTCTCCCTAGGACCCCACAAATGCCGATTGATACAAGCACTCTCGGAACGCAGTCCCCTAGGACAGAGGACGGCCGTGTCTACCCGCCCTACCTGAGAGCGTTCGAGCGCTTTGACTCGGAGTTTCTGGCCAAGGTCCAAGAGCTCGACGAGCCGACGCTCAACGTCCTCTCGCTCAAGGCACCCACATCGCAGCTGCGCTCTGCCGTCTCGCCGTGGATCGCCTCAGCCGAATGGCGCGGCTTGATCGAGCGCGTCGACGCCAATGAGCTGGTCGGAAAGCGACGTTACCGCCTCACAGAGCGCGGGAAAGCAAAGCTGGCAGAGCCTAGCTGAAGACCCCATGGCGCGCCCCTCCTTCGTCGGCCGCGACGGCAAGCCACGGCTGATCGAGTGCGTTGTCCTCTACTTCGACCTGCTTGGGGTCGGCGAGATGGCGCGGGGAGAAACCGCCGACAGCGAGCTCGAGAAGTTCGACGAGCTGCTTCGTCAAGTGCTTCCCTACCCGATTGGCGCCAAGGCCGCGGCTGAAGCGACCAGGCTGGGCGCCTCCTCGGCCGCCGTCTTCTCCGACTCGGTCGTACAGACGATCCCCGTCGCGGACGACCTGCCAGCGGCGGCGCCGATCTTTCAGCTTGTGGTCCAGGTGGCGCAGTCGCAGACGCAGCTGATCTTGAGCGAGTACTTCGCCCGCGGCGCCATCACCCTCGACCGGTTCCATGCCCACGACGGCCTTCTCTTCGGGCCGGCCCTGGTCGAGGCCGCCAAGCTCGAGCAGGAGGTCGCTGACGTCCCGCGCATCGTCCTCTCCTCCAGAGTTTGCGCGACACTGCTCGAGTTTGCACAGGCTGGAGGCGAGAACGCCTTCTATGCGGAAGCCCCAGTCCTCGTAGACGAGGACGGTGTCGCCTTCGTCGACTATCTCGGCGGCGCCTTTCAGAGCGACCCGGAGATCGTCGTGCCGGAGCTGTTGCGACGCCACCGGAAAGTGGTATCCGCCAAGCTGAAGGAGAGCATCACGATCTTCCACCACTGGTCGAAGTACCGCTGGGCGGCCGAGTATCACAACGCGATCTGTCTCAAAAACCGCGACCTGCTGGACGGCGGCGAGGGCCACGGCTCGTTCCTAATCGACTCGATCTACACGTCCCGTCAATTCAAGCCATTGATGTCCGCGGCCGCTCGACCTGACCGCTGAAAATCGCGCCGGGTCTGTGGAGGTGTAGGTCTTCTTCACAATTATCCAGCCGACAGCCTCAGCTCGCCGCGTTCTGGCATCCGGCACAACTACGCAGCCAAATCCGTAGCCAGACCCGGGTCTTTCGGTCCCCGGCAGCTCTAGATTCGAGCCATGCCCCCCGAGATCGTGATCCTCGGCGCCGGCACCGGCGGCACGCTGGTCGCCAACAGGCTGCGCCGCAAGCTCGGCGACCAAGCCCGCATCACCGTTATCGACCGCGACGACGAGCACGTCTACCAGCCGGGCCTCCTGTTCGTGCCCTTCGGGATGGCCGAGCCCGCGGACATCGTCCGGTCGCGCCGGGCTCAGCTGCACGGGGGCATCGGCTTCGAGCTGGCCGAGGTCGACCGCGTCGAGACCGCCACCGACACGGTCCATCTGAGCGACGGCCGGACGATCGGCTACGACGTCCTGGTGATCGCCACCGGCGCCGTGCTCGCGCGCGATGAGACCGAGGGCCTCGACGACCAGGAGTGGGGCAGATCGATCCATACCTTCTACGACCTCGACGGCGCCACCGAACTGCGCGACGCGCTCGCCGGCTTCGAGTCGGGACGTTTGGTCGTCAACGTCATCGACATGCCGATCAAGTGCCCGGTCGCCCCCTTGGAGTTCTGCTTCATGGCCGATTGGAAGCTGCGCGAGCGCGGCGTCCGCGATGAGGTCGAGATCGTGTTCGTGACCCCGTTCGACGGGGCCTTCACCAAGCCGGTCGCCTCCGAGCGCCTCGGCGGCCTGCTCGCCGAGAGGGGCGTCGAGATCGAGACCGAGTTCGCGACTGGCCGCGTCGAGGGTGACCGGCGGCGCCTGGTCAGCTGGGACGAGCGCGAGCTGCCCTACGACCTGCTCGTCACGATCCCCGCTCACAGCGGCGCTTCCTACGTCGGGCGCTCGCCCAGGCTCGGCGACGAGCTGAACTTCGTGCCCGCCGACCGCAACACTTTGCGATCGAAGGCCGCCGAGAACGTGTTCGTGATCGGCGACGCCGCCGACGTGCCGACCTCGAAGGCCGGCTCGGTCACGCACTTCGAGGGCGAGACGGTCGCCGAGAACGTCGAGCGCACGCTCGCCGGCAAACCGCTTACCGGGTTCTACGACGGCCACGCCAACTGCTTCGTCGAGACCGGTTTCCGCCGGGCGCTTCTGATCGACTTCGACTACGACACCGAGCCGCTCCCCGGCCGCTACCCCGAGCCCCACCTCGGGCCCCTGCCGCTGCTCGAGCCATCGCGCCTGAACCACCTCGCCAAGCTCGCCTTCCAGCCGCTCTACTGGCACGTGCTGCTGCCCGGCTACGACATCCCGGGCGTCAGCTCCGAGTTCCGCGGGGTCGAGGCGGCGCCCGCGACCGCGGGCCGGCCCTTTGCCGATCCCACGACGCCGGACCCCACGACAACCCGATCAAAGGCAACACGATGAGCACAGTCACGCTGGCCGGCCGCGTCGTCGAGGTCGACACCGAGGGCTTTTTGCTCGACCCCCACCGGTGGGACGAGCAGATCGCCCAGGAGATCGCCCGCGAAGCCGGCATCCCGGAGCTGACCGACAGGCACTGGCAGGTCGTCCACTTCATGCGCCAGACCTACCTCGACACCGGCTCGGCCCCATCGATCAGGACCCTCGGCAAGGCGTCCGGAGTGCCGATCAAGGAGCTCTACGAACTGTTTCCGCACGGCCCCGCCAAGCTGGCCGCCAAGATCGGCGGCATCCCCAAGCCGCGCGGCTGCATCTGACAATCCTTACGAACGAGGCACCACATGAGCGACACGAGCGACACGAGCGACACGATCGAGAAGGTCTCAATCATCATCTCCAAGGGCTCCCTGGAGGGGGTCTACCCGGGTCTGATCATGGCCAACGGGGCGCGCATGGAGGGCATCGAGGCGAACCTGTTCTTCACGTTCTTCGGCCTCGACGCGATCAACAAGGCAAAGCACGACCACGTCAAGGTCGCGACCGTCGGCAACCCCGGACTGCACCTGGCCACCTGGGCCGGCGGCGTGCCCGGCGTCTCCGCGCTCGTGACCCGTCAGCTCGCCCACGAAATGGAGCGCCTCGACATCCCGCCGATACCGGAGTTCGTCGAGATGATCGCCGACTCCGGCGCCGGCCTCTACGCGTGCAAGGCCTCGGTCGACCTGTTCAAGCTCAGCGCCGAGGACTTCATACCCCAGGTCAAGGACGTCATCACCGTCGGCGAGTTCTACGGCCTGGCCGCGGGCGGCCAGATCATTTTCACGTAAGCTCGCCCGCCCCCGGCCGCTCGGCCTCGATCGCCCGCCTTGAGTGCAGCTCGGCCAGCTCCAGCTGCATGTTGCGCGGCCGCTCGCCCGGTCCCGGCGACAGGCGCCGCCAGTCACCGTCGGCGTCCAGCTCCCAGGCGCTCTGGTTGTCCACGAAAGCCCGTTCCAAAGTGTCCATCAGCTCGGCCTGCAGCGCCTTCGATTCGATCGGCGTGGCCAGCTCGACCCGGTGGTCGAGGTTGCGCGGCATCAGGTCGGCTGAGCCCATGTAGATCGTCTGTTCGCCAGCCCGCTCGAACGCGTACACCCTCGAGTGCTCCAGCAAGCGGCCCACGATCGAGACGACCCTGATGTTCTCCGAGATGCCCGGCACGCCCGGTCGCAGACAGCAGATGCCC
>DATJWI010000163.1:0-6848 GCA_035501375.1 Solirubrobacteraceae bacterium | reverse complement strand
GCCAGGACGGGGAAGCGTCGGACGAGCCCTTTGGTCTACGGCGAGGACGGTTCCAGCCTGGTCCTGGTGGCCTCCAAGGGCGGCTATCCGAAGAACCCGGCCTGGTACCACAACCTGATGGCTGAACCCGACACGACCGTGCAGGTCGGCTCGCGGCGACTGCCGGTGCGCGCGCGCGTGGCCAGCGCCGAGGAGCGCCCGAAGCTGTGGGCCTTGATGGTGGGCGTCTACGGCGGCTACGAAGGCTATCGGCGGCGAACCGAGCGCGAGATCCCGCTCGTGGTGCTCGAACCGCGCTGATCGTCGCTCGCCGGCCACGGCGCGAGCGACCGTGCGCAAGGCCCACCGATACGGGCCGTGCGCGCGCACACGGCCGGCCCGGGTAAGGACGACCCGCAGGAAGGACGACCCGTCAGCTGCCTGTCAGCGCTCGATGCCGAGGGTGCGCGCGGTGGCCGACTTCGGGACCGAGCTCTGGTCGGGCATCGTGCCGATCACTCGGTCGCCGACCGTCGAGGTGACCCCGAACCAGTAGCGCTCGTTCTTGAAGTGGTGCAGCCTGTGGTTGCGCCAGACCGCTTTGAAATAGCGCCGCTTGGGTCGGTAAGGAGTGTGGATCAGGAAGTGCGTCCACTCGTAGGCGGCCAGGATCGTGAAGCTGACCAGCACGCCGGTGGTCGCGTAAGCCAGGCGCGGGCCGCCGAGGACGAGCGAGATCGGGAACGAGAAGCCCCAGTCGACGAGGGCGATCATCGGTAGGAACACGAGGACCCCATAGACGGGCAGCAGGACCCCGTCCAAGATGCCGGGCGCTTCGTGATGGGTGCGGTGCTCGCGGGCGGTCAGCATCTCGACGCGTTTGCCGAACATGTCGAAAGGGGGCGCGTGCAGCATGTAGACGTGGATGAGCCACTCCACGAACGGGGTCACCGCGATCAGGCCCGCGACCATCACCAGATCGCGCCAGGACCAGGCGCCCTGGGCGATGCGCAGGCCGAGCGCGAGGGCGACCGCGCCGAACAGGTACGGGGGAGAGGGTTGGCGCCAGAAGGCCCGGGCGCAGTCGCGCAGGGATACGACCTTGCTCTTGCTCGGCACCGACTCGGCAGGGGCCGTGTAGCGGTCGTCGTCGATCGCTGCGTTCAGATCCACGTTGGCTTGGGCCTGAGTCATTGGCTGGTCAGCCAGCTTACGCCATGGCGCCCGCTCGCGCCAGCATGCCGTGGCAGGTCACCGAGACCATGGCCGATCGTGGCGCTGGCCCGGGCTTGTCGCGATCGCTGAAGCCCTGGCGATCGCAAGGCTCAGGCTCCGAGGGCCCTGGCGATCACCATCTGCTGGACCTCGTCGGTGCCCTCGCCGATCGTCAGGATCTTGGCGTCTCTGTAGAACCGGCAGACCGGGTACTCCTCGATGAAGCCGTAGCCGCCGTGGATCTGTACGGCCTCCTCGGCGCAGCGCACGGCCAGCCTGCCCGTCTTGAGCTTGGCCTGGGCGGCGGTCAACGTGAAGTTGGAACCGGCGTCCTTCTCGAGGGCCGCTTTGTAGACCAAGAGCCGGGCGGCCTCGATCTCGGTCGACATGTCCGCCAGCTTGGCCTGGATCGCCTGGAACTTGGCGATCGGCTTGCCGAAGGCCCGGCGCTCCTTGGCGTAGGCGAGCGCCTGGTCGAGGGCCCCCTGGGCCAGGCCGACGCCCATCGCGGCGACGCCGATCCTGCCGATGTCGAGGATGTGCAGGAACTGCCTGAAGCCGAGGCCGCGCTCGCCGAGCAGATTCTCCTCCGGGACCCGACAGTCGCTGAACGTCAAGGGCCGCGTGTCCGACGCGTTCCAGCCCATCTTCCGGTACGGCTCGCCCTGTTCGTAGCCGGGCGTGCCGTTGGGCACGATGATGTTCGAGATCTCGCGCGGGCCGGCGGGGCCGGGCTCGGATCCCTTGCCTTCGCCGTTCCCCTCGCCGCTTCCGTCCCCAGTGACGGCCGTGATGCAGACCATCCCGGAGATGTCGGTGCCGGCGTTGGTGATGAACTGCTTGGCGCCGTCGATGACCCACTCGCCGCCGTCCAGGCGCGCGCGCGTGCGCGTATTGCCCGCGTCCGAGCCCGCTTCGGGCTCGGTCAAGCCGAACGCGCCCAGGCGCTGTCCCGAGCAGAGCTGAGGCAGCCACTCCCGCTTCTGGGTCTCAGAACCGAACAGATAGACCGGCTGGGTGCCGAGCGATGTGTGTGCGCACACAGTGATCGCCACCGAGCTGTCCACCTTCGTGAGCTCCTCGACCGCGAGCGCATACGCCAAGGTGTCGCCCCCGCCGCCGCCGTACTCGGCCGGGAAGGGGATCCCCATCAGGTTCAGCTTGCCAAGCTTGCGGACGATCTCGTACGGGAACGCCTTCGTCCGGTCCAGTTCCTCGGCGACCGGCGCGACCTCGCCTTCGGCGAACTCCCGGACCGTGCTCCTGATCAGTTGGTGCTCTTGGCTTAGGTCGAAGTCCATGGGGCCGGCATTCTCACAGACCGGGCTTCGCGCTGGGCATCGTGCAAGACATTCAAGAAGGCCGGTCTGCGCGCGCGCACGTACGCGCACGCAGCACGTCGGCGGAGAGAAGCGTCACGTCTGCCCGATGATGTTCGTCGCGGCCCGAACTCAGGCGCAGTAGGACTTCGCCAAGTCGACCAGCAGCCGTACGCCGTACCCGGAGGCCCCTTTCGGGGCATACCCACGGCCGAGGTCCCAGGCCGAGCCGGCGATGTCCAGGTGCGCCCAAGGCGTGTCGCCGACGAAGTTCGACAGGAACGCGCCCCCCACGATCGTGCCGGCCTTACGGCCTTCGGGGGCGTTGTCGAGATCGGCGTAGGCGCCCTTGACCAGCTCGTCGTACTCCTCGTGCAACGGCAGTCGCCAGACGATCTCACCAGTTCGTTCGCCTGCGGCGACGATCTCCTCGGCGAACTGGTCGTCGCTTGCTATGACCCCGGCGTAGGTCGAGCCCAACGCGATGATGACGGCACCCGTCAGGGTCGCCAAGTCGACGATCCGCTCGGCCCCGAGCTCGACCGCGTGGCAGAGGCAGTCGGCCAGTACGAGCCGGCCCTCGGCGTCGGTGTTGTTGACCTCGATCGTCTTGCCGTTGGCCGCGGTCACGATGTCGCCGGGCTTGACCGACCGGCCGCTCGGCAGGTTCTCGGTGGCCCCGACGACGGTCACGAGCCTGACCGGCAGCCCCAGCCTGGCGACCGCGACGGTCGCCTCGAGCGCCGCGGCGCCACCGGACATGTCGAACTTCATCTCGGCCATTTTCGCGCCGGGCTTCAGCGAGATGCCGCCACTGTCGAAGGTGACGGCCTTGCCGACGAAGCCCAGCGCCGGCCGGTCGGGCGGGATCGCATCCACGCCGCCGGGGGGCTCGTAACGCAGCGTGATCAGGGCCGGCTCCTGCTCGGAGCCCTGGGCGACCGCCGCGAACGCGCCCATGCCGCGCGCGCGCAGGCCCGCGCTGCCCTCGACCTCGACGCTCAAGCCCTCGATCTCCTGCGCCAGGGCGATCGCGTACTCGCCGAGCGCGGTCGGGGTCAGGTCGTTGGCCGGCCTGTTCTGCAGGTCGCGGGCGGCGTTCACCGCCTCGGCCACGAGCGCGGCCTCGCTTACCCGCGTCTCCAACTCGGCGCCGGCGCCGGGCGCCGAGACGATCAGGCGCTCCAGGTGCTTCGGCACGGCTTCCTCGGGGCTCTCGCTCCCCGCCGCAGCGTCCGTGCCGGCGGGCTTGGACTTGTTGCGTTCGTATCTGTAGTCCGCCAGGATCGTGCCCTCGACCAGTGCGGCGGCCACGTCGGGCCCGGCGCCATCAGGCGACTCGATGCACAGGGCCTTCGTGCCGGTCTCGAGCGCTCGTGCGTGCAGAGTCGCGGCGGCGACCCTCGCCTTCTCGGGCGTCAGCTTGGCGCGCTCTCCCAGGCCGACGGTCAGCCAGCGCCGGCCCGCGGCATGGGTCAGGGCAAGCGACTTGAACGAGCGCCTGGCCTCGCCGGAGCCGAGCAGCTCCGCCAGCTCGGGGGGTGCGCCGGCCGGAGGGTCCTCGCCGGTACAGACCCCGACTGCGATCGTGTCGGCGTCGGTACCTGAGCCGGGTTGTGTAGTGCTCGATACCTGCACGAAGTCGAGGACGATACCCGGTAGGTCAGTCGCCAGCTTTCCGCCTTGCTCGCGCTCGGGTCGGGCCCCGCACGCGCCTCTACTAGGATGGCTCTCGCAGACCCGAACTTCTAGAACTCAGGAGAGTCTTCGAGACCATGCCCAACACCGTCATCCTCGGCGCCGCCCGTACTCCCATCGGCAAGATGGGCGGTGGCCTGTCAACGCTCGACGCGACGACCCTCGGCGCGACCGCGATCGAGGCCGCGTTGGAGCGCGCCCAGGTCGAGCCAGATCAGGTCGACCACGTCGTGATGGGCCAGGTCCTGCAGGCCGGCCAGGGCCAGATCCCTTCGCGGCAGGCCCAGATCAAGGCGGGCATTCCCAAGGAGGTCTCCTCGGAGACGATCAACAAGGTCTGCGCGTCCGGCCTGCGCGCGTCGGTGATCCTCGACCAGGCGATCAGGGCCGGCGACGTCGAGGTCGGCGTCGGCGGCGGCATGGAGTCGATGTCTCAAGCTCCCTACCTCCTGCCGGGGGCTCGGTTCGGCTTTCGCATGGGCGACGTGACAGCGCTTGACGCGATGGTCCACGACGGCCTGACCAACCCGTTCAGCGGCAAGCAGATGTTCGTCGAGGCGACCGAGATCTCCGACGAGCTGGAGCTGACCAGGGCGGACCTCGACCGTTGGGCGCTGCGCTCGCACGAACGCGCCTTGGCGGCCACCGACGAGGGCCGCCTGCCCGAGGAGATCGTCCCGGTCACGGTCAAGGGCAGGAAGGGCGCCGAGACGATCGTCGAGATCGACGAGGCCCCGCGCCGCGACACCTCGTTGGAGGTGCTCGCCAAGCTGCCGGGACTCGTAGGCAAGGAGGGATCGCACACCGCCGGCAACTCGCCCGGCGTCAACGACGCCGGCGGCGCGCTCGTGCTCTCCTCGCAGGAGTGGGCGAAGGCCAACGGCAAGGAGCCGCTCGCCGAGATCGTCGCCCACGCCCAGTCGGCCAACGACTTCGCTTACCTCGCCACCACGCCCGCCTCCGCCGCCAAGAAGGCGCTCGAGAAGGCCGGCCTGCAGCCCGGCGACATCGATGTCTGGGAGATCAACGAGGCGTTCGCGTCGGTCACGCTCAACTCGATCCGGATGCTCGGCATCGACGAGGATCGCGTCAACGTCAACGGCGGCGCGATTGCGCTCGGCCATCCGATCGGCGCCTCGGGCGCGAGGATCCTCGGCTCGCTCGTGTTCGAGCTTCGCCGTCGCGGCGGCGGCCTCGGCTGTGCGGCGATCTGCTCAGGTGGAGGACAGGGCGACGCCGTCATCCTCCGCGTCTGAGGCCCATTCGATCGACATGAGTGCGCCGGTCGAACGAGATGCCTCCGTGGTGGTCGAGGATCGAACTGGCGATCGGCGGGCCGGGGGCGAGCCGGCCCGCGCTGCGGCCTTCTTCGACCTCGACCGGACCCTGATGGCGGGGTCCTCAGGGATCTTCTTCGCCAAGGCGGCCTACCAGTCGGGCATGATTTCGAGAAGGCGCCTGGCCAAGGACGCTTACGAAAACCTGAGGTTCAGGCTGCGCGGCTCGACCGACGACAGGGCCGACGAGGTCCGCAAGCGGGTCGCCGAGATGATCGAGAACGTGCCGGTCCGCAGCCTGCAGCGCCTCTCGCCGCGCGTTCTCGCCGGGGTTCTGCCGAGGCTGTACCCGCACATGCTCGAGCGCGCTTACGCCCACCAGGACGACGGCCTGCTCGTCTACATCGTGACCGCCGCCTCCCAGGAGATGGCCGACCTGTTGGCCCACGTCCTGGCCTTCGACGGCGGTCTGGGCTCGCGCTCCGAGATCGTCGACGGCCGCTACACCGGCCGCGCCGCCGGGCCGTTCAATTACAGGGAGGGCAAGGTTCTCTCGATGAAAGCGCTCGCCGATGTCAAGGACATCGACCTGGACGCCTCTTATGCCTACTCCGACTCCGAGTCGGACCTGCCGATGCTGCGGGCGGTCGGCCATCCGGTTGTCGTCAACCCGGACGCCGAGCTGCGTCGTATCGCGACCGACGAGGGTTGGGAGATCGTCCACCTGGACAGGCTCGCTCGGCGCCTGAAGCTGATCGCCGGCGTGATCGGGGCGGCCGCGCTCGGAGGCATCGGCGGGTTCGCCAGGGGCCGTCTCGGGGAGCGTGGCGGTGCACGCTTCGAGGCGCGCCAATAGTCTCTGCCGCCATGACCGCTCCGGCAGCCTCCCCGTCAACGCCCGAAGCCCACAAGGGCAAGATCAGGGTGGTCGTCGCCAAGCCCGGCCTCGACGGTCACGATCGCGGGGCCAAGATCATCGCCCGGGCGCTCAGGGACGCCGGCATGGAGGTCATCTATACGGGCCTTCACCAGACCCCCGAGCAGATCGTCGAGACCGTCATCCAGGAGGATGCGGACGCGGTCGGCCTGTCGATCCTCTCGGGCGCCCACATGACGTTGGTGCCGCGGATCGTCGAGCTTTTGCGCGAGCAGGACATCGATGACGTGCTCGTCACGGTCGGCGGCACGATCCCCGCCGAAGACATCCCCGAGCTCAAGCGCCTCGGTGTCGCCGAGGTCTTCACGCCCGGGGCCTCGACCCAGTCGATCGTCGACTTCATCCGCACGTCGGTGCCAGACAGCTGACGTGGCGATCCAGTGTTGATTGACTCGTCAGTCAACCGCTCGATCGTTTAGCATT
>DATJWI010000162.1:0-2003 GCA_035501375.1 Solirubrobacteraceae bacterium | reverse complement strand
AGGTGCTCCTTGCTGTCGAAGTGGGCATAGAAGGCGCCCTTGGTGTAGCCGGCCGCGGCCGCGATCGCGTCGATCGAGGCGCGTTGCATACCCAGCTCGGCGATCGTGTCGGTCGCCGCCTCCAGCAGCTTTACGCGCGTGGCGTCGCTGCGTTGCCACCGTGTTTCCCGGGCCGCCTCGTGCTCGGCGAGACGACCCGCGCGCGCGCGGGTCGTCGTTTTCATACGCCCGCCAACCGCCCCGCCTCAGTCGCTGGGCCAGACGGAACGGCCTGCATGAAGCCGGACGGAGTGGCCTGCGCGGGCGCGGCAGGCGTCGCTGTGATGCCGTGACCGGCGACGGGGCAGCGCCCGAGGAGGACCTCGGCGTCGTGCCTGGGCGTCTCGGTGATCGCGCGCCTGAACACGCGCTCGTCGCCGCTGCGCGACGGAGCGATGGTGCGCCGGAGGATCAGCTCGCGCAGGACCGACTCCATCTCGTACTGCGCGAACGCGCCACCGAGACAGCGCCGGACGCCGCCCCCGAACGGGATCCAGGTGTAGGTGTTGATGCCACGGTCGGCCGGCGACCCGGCGCCCTCGTCGAGGAAGCGCTCGGGGATGAAGTCGTCGGGCTTCGGATAGATGTCGGGCCGGCGGTGGACCAGGTAGATCGACGGCACGATCGAGGCCCCGGCCGGCAGCAGCCTGCCGCCGAGCTCCGTCGGCTCGACCAGGCGTCGTAGGACGATCGAGATGACAGGCCGCAGGCGCAGGGTCTCCTGGACGACGGCCTGCAGGTAGGTCTCTTCGCCGGCTTCGATCTCGGCCGTGAGACGCGCCAGCTTGGCGGGCCTGCGACAGAGGCGCTCGACCGCCCAGGACAGCGCGTTGGCGGTGGTCTCGTGGCCGGCCACGAGCAGGGTCATGAGCTCGTCGCGCAGCTCTTTGTCGCTCATCGGCGAGCCGTCCTCGTGTGTGGCCTGAAGGAGCAGGCTCATCACGTCCTCGCGCTCGGCCAGGTCCGAGGCGAGCCTGCGCTCGGCGATCTCTTCGTAGATCGGCTTGTCGACCGCTTCCATGAGGCGCTTGAAGCGCGCGACTCTGGCGATCCGATCGGGCCCGAGCAAGAGTAGGGCGACCCCGCCGGCCGGGTTGGTGACGACGTCGAGGACCCGGCGCAGTTCGGCGCGCAGCTCCTCCATACGCGGGCCTTCGGTCACGCCGAAGACGGCCCTGAGGACGATCTCCAGGGTGAGGGCCTGCATCCGGGGGCGCAGGGCGTATGGCTCGCCGAGCGGCCAGGTCTCGATCTCGGCGGCCGCGACCTCGCGCATCAGGCTCCCGTAGCGCCGCATACGCTCGCCGTGGAACGCCGGCAGCATCAGCTTGCGCTGGGCCAGGTGCTGGTCGTCGTCGAGCAGCAGGACCGAGCTCGGTCCCAGAACCGGTAGCAGGATCCGGTTGGCCTCGCCGGCGTGCAGCTTGTTGGGGTCGCCGGTGAAGACCTGCTTGATCGTGTCGGGGTCGCTGGTCACGACCCAGTCCCCTTCGCCGGCGATTTTCAGGGTGAACATGTCGCCGATCCGGGCCTGGCAGGTGTCGAGCAGCCACTGGGCCTTGCGGTACCAGATCGCCGATTGGACCGCCCTCGGCAGCCTCGGCCCAGGCGGCAATCCCGTCGCCGATCGCGTTTCGGTTCGCATACTGGCCGGTATCCAATCAGATACCGGCCGGGATGTCAAGCGGAGCGGGCCGCCAGCAGCGCCCGGTCGATGAACGGTCCCAGGAGGTCGGCGATCGAGGAGGCGGTCATGCCGGCCGAGGCGACCGGCAGGGCCGTGTAGCTGATGGCCAGGCGGACCAGGCACTCGGCCAGCAGACCCGCGTCGCCGGGCGCTGCCTGCGGCCAGCGCGCGAGGATCGCCTGGCCCAGGCGCTCGGCGGCGCCCTGCACGAGGGGTCGACCTTGGGTTGTCACGAACGGCAGCATCCCTCCGGAGCCGGCGATCGCAGTGCGGACGA
>DATJWI010000161.1:0-9769 GCA_035501375.1 Solirubrobacteraceae bacterium | reverse complement strand
TCCGCATCGCTTGGCTCCCTTCCTGAGGAGGTGTCTTTGTCTTCGCCTCCGATGCTACGCCGCCGCGCGGCGACTGTCCAGAGGGTTTCCCCGTATGTTCTAGACAGGGTTTGGACGCAGGCTCTTCAGAATCCCTGCGTGCCCCGAGATCGCGCCGATCAGGATCGACTCGGGCGCGATCTCGGTCCCCGGGAAGACGATCGTCTCGCGGAGTTGCGCTCGGTCGCCGACGACAGCTCCGTCGCCGAGCACGACCGGCCCCATCAGGCGCACGCCCGAGCCGATCTTTACGTCGTGGCCAATCCACACTGGGCTCTCTGCCTCGACATCGCCCGGCAACAACGCACCGCCACCGTCGCCACTGCCCCCGCCACCATCGGCGCCGGCGAGCACGACGCCCGGCGAGACCTCTGACCCGACGACGTCCAGGCGCAGCTCGCCGCGCAGCGCGTCGAAGGTGCCCTGGCGCAGCTCTGAGAGCGAGCCGACGTCGTTCCAGTACTCCCGGATCTCGTGGATATAGAAGGGCACGTCGCCGTCGAGCAGAGCCGGGAACACGTCTTTGGCCCAGTCCACGAACGGGGTCTCAGGGAAGTAGTCGAAGATCTCGGGCCTGAACAGGTAGATCCCGCAGTTGCCGAGATCCGACAGCGCCTCGTCGGGGTGGGGCTTCTCCTGAAAGCCTGTGATCCGGCCTTCGCGGTCGTGCAGGACCACGCCGTACTCGCTCGTGTCGGACACCTTCTTGACGGCCAAGGTCGCGACCCCGCCGCTGTCGCGGTGCCTGGCGATAAAGGCGGTCAGGTCGATGTCGGTCAAGGCATCGCCGGAGATGACCAGGAACGAGTCGTCGCCGAAGAAGCCACGGCACGCGCGCACCCCCCCGGCGGTGCCGAGCAGCTCCTCCTCGTAGCGGTATGTCAGACGCTCGCCGAAGTACTCGCGGATCGAGTCCGGGTGGTAGTGCAGGTTGGCGATCACCTCCTCGAGGCCGTGCCTGCCGAGCAGATCGAGGATGTGCGCCATCACCGGCCGGTCGAGGACCGGGACCATCGGCTTGGTGATCTCGTATGTCAGCGGACGCAGACGGGTTCCGAGACCCGCCGCCAAGACCATCGCCCTCATGCGTCAGCTAATACCTGTAGTGATCGGGCTTGTAAGGACCCTCGACGGGCACGCCGAGGTAGGCCGCCTGCTCGTCGGAGAGCTTCGTCAGCTTGACGCTGAGCGCATCCAGGTGCAAGCGCGCGACCTTCTCGTCGAGGTGCTTCGGCAGGACGTAGACACGTCGCTCGTAGGAGTCGTTCTTCGTGAACAGCTCGATCTGGGCGATGACCTGGTTCGTGAACGAGTTGCTCATCACGAAGCTCGGATGCCCGGTCGCGTTGCCCAGGTTCAGTAGGCGGCCCTCGGAGAGCAGGATGATCGCGTGACCGTCTGCGAAGACCCACTCGTCGACCTGAGGCTTGATGTTCACGCGTTTGATCCCGGGCGTCGCGGTCAGGCCGGCGACGTCGATCTCGTTGTCGAAGTGGCCGATGTTGCCGACGATCGCCTGGTGCTTCATCTGGGCCATGTGCTCGGCGGTGATGATGTCCTTGTTGCCGGTACACGTAATGAAGATGTCGCCGTCGGAGACGACTTCGTCGAGCGTCCTGATCTCATAGCCCTGCATCGCCGCCTGCAGGGCGCAGATCGGGTCGATCTCGGTGATCACCACGCGCGCGCCCTGGCCGCGCAGCGACTCCGCACAGCCCTTGCCGACATCGCCGAAGCCGCAGATCACGGCCATCTTGCCGCCGATCATGACGTCGGTCGCGCGGTTGATGCCGTCGATCAAAGAGTGTCGACAGCCGTAGAGATTGTCGAACTTGGACTTGGTCACCGAGTCGTTGACGTTGATCGCCGGGAACAGCAGTTCTCCGGAGACCGGCATCTGATAGAGCCGATGGACACCGGTGGTGGTCTCCTCGGTGACGCCTTTGATGCCCTTGCCGATGTTCGTCCAGCGCTCGGGATCCTCGCCGAGCGAGCGCGTCAGCAGCGAGAGAATCACGCTCATCTCCTCTGAGTCCGCGCCGGTCGGATCTGGCGCCGCACCGGCGCGCTCGTACTCCGTGCCCCTGTGCACGAGCAGGGTCGCGTCGCCGCCGTCGTCGAGGATCATGTTCGGGCCGGCGCTCGGGCCGGCGCCGTTCTCTCCCGCCGCGGCCGCCGACCCCGGCCACCGCAGAGCCTGCTCCGTGCACCACCAGTACTCCTCGAGTGTCTCTCCCTTCCACGCGTATACCGGCACGCCGCGGGGATCATCGGGCGTGCCATCGCGCCCGACGGCGACCGCCGCGGCGGCGTGGTCCTGGGTCGAGAAGATGTTGCAGCTGCACCACCTGACCTCGGCGCCGAGGGCGGTCAGGGTCTCGATCAGGACGGCCGTCTGGATCGTCATGTGCAGCGAGCCGGTGATGCGCGCGCCGCGCAGAGGCTGGGCGTCGGCGTACTCGCGCCTGATCGCCATCAGGCCCGGCATCTCGTGCTCGGCGAGGGTGATCTCCTTGCGCCCAAACTCGGCCAGCGAAAGATCGGCGACCTTGAAGTCTGCCGTTACGGCCGGGGTCATTACTGCCATGACGAAGCCTCCTGTCTGGTCAGGTGAGCGCCCTTGCTGCAAGAGGAAGGCCGAGCGTGGCGGTTTTCGCAGCCCGTCGCAGCGCTCCTCGGCCGCCCCGGACGCTATCACACGCAGACGCCCGACTCGCGCGTGTGCGCGTGTGCGCGCGTACGCACACGCTCTCCGCAAATGAACTGGTTCGTCGCTGCTCAGGGCACACCGCACCACAGCTCATCGCGAACAGCCGTCAACTCGCCGCGAGCGCCGCCTTCAATTCGTCGATGGTGCGTACCGGCCCGGGATCGACGCCGCGCAGAGCAGCCAGGTAGATCGAGACCAGGTCGCCCAACAACACGAGCGAGATGACACGCTCGATCGTCGTCTGGCCGCGGGTCTCCAGATGAAAGCTCGCCGCCGCGCCGGGCGCGATCAGCCGTTCGGTCAACTCCATCCGCTCCTTGACGCGGGGGTGGGCGTCGGAGTCGTCGAGGAACACGGCCGCGAAGCGGCCGACTTCGCGCGCGCCCTCCCAGCCGACGATCTCGTTGTGGTCGAGCTCGGGCAGTTCGTGCATGAAGCACGGCAACTTGGCGTTCTCGTTGATCTGGGTCTTCCAGCGGTAGGCGATCGGGGTCGTCAGACCGGCGCCGGCGATCACCGGGATCGTGCCGTGCAGGCCCCTGGCGATCGTCTTGGCGAGCGAGTCCTCGGGCGCGTCGGGACCCCACTCGGCGACGAGCTGCTCGGTATGGGAGGCGGCGACGTCGATCTCGGATGTCAGGCGGGGACCGGCGCCGCACAGCGCGGCGACCTCGAGGGCCGCGACGGTCATGTAGGCGACCGCCGCCCGCGGCTGAAACCCGCCGGGCAGCGGGATCACCGGGACTCCGTCGGCGCGCGCCATCTCCGCCAGGCGCCCCCCGGTGGTGACGACCGTGCGTTGCGCGCCGAGCGCGCCGGCCGACTCGTAGCAGGCCAGCGTCTCCTCGGTGTCGCCCGAATAGCTCGCGCACAGGACCATCGTGTCGGGGGTCGTCCACGGCGGCAGGCCGTACGCCCTGGTCACGAAGATCGGGCGCGAGGCGTGATCGCCGAGCGCGGCGCGCGCCAGGGCGCCACCGATCGCCGAGCCGCCCATTCCGGCCACGACCAAACCCGCCGATGTGTCCCAGCCCTGCATGATCGCCGACTCGACCCGCCACAGCGCGTCGCGCAGGTGCTCGGGCAGGGCGAGCACGTCCTGAAGCTGCGAGGAACCGTCCACCTGGGCGATCGACTCGCGTGAGAGCGCTGTCGCCGCGGCGTCCTTAGCGGCGCCCGCTACAGCGCCCGTCGTGGGGCGCCCGTCCTCGGTGGCCGGAGGGGTGCTCATCAGAACTTGATCGCCGCGTCGGGAATGTTCACGCCCGGGAAGATACGCGCACCGCGGGCGATCGTGTTGTCAGCCCCTACCGTCACGCCCTCGCCGAGCACCGCTCCACCCTCGATGCGGCTGTTCTGGCCGACCCGGCAGCCGGCCGCGACGATGCAGTCGCGCAGGACGCAGCCCGCGCCGATCTCGGTGCCGCCGAGGATCACCGAGCGCTCGACCGTCGCGCCCGGCCCGACGCGCACATTCTCGCCGAGCACGACCAGGCTGCCGACGTGAGCGCCCGGCGCGACGTGAACGCCGCGCTCGATCACCGCGGGCGGGACGGCACGGCCATGGATCTGGGCCCCCTCGGCGATCGCCAGCCAGCCGTCGCCCAGGCGCTCGCGCACGGGCGTGTCGACATTGCCCTCGATGATGTCGAACGTGCCCTGCAGGTAGCGCTCGGGCGTGCCGATGTCCAGCCAGTAGGCGTCCGCCGGGAACCCGTACAGACCGGCGCCGATCAAGAGCGGCCAGACCTCGCGCTCGATCGAGACGTTGCGGTCCGCTGGGACCAGGTCCAGGATCTCGCGCTCCAGCACGTACGCGCCGGCGCTGATCAGGTTCGTGTATGACTGCGGGCCAGGACCCCGCCCACCTCGGCCAGGCGCGCCACCCTCTACACGATCGAGGCTCGGCTTCTCGACGAAGTCTTTAACCGAGCGGTCCTCGTTGAGGCGCACCAGGCCGTAGGCGCTCGGGTCGGGAACGGGCGCCAGCGCAAGCGTGGCCTTGGCGCCCGTGCGCTCGTGCTGGGCGATCTGGCCGGTCAGGTCGATGTCGGTGAGCACGTCGCCGTTGAGCATCAAAAAACGCTCGTCCAGCAGCCGTTCGGCGTACTTCAGGGCACCGGCGGTGCCGCGCGGGTCGGGCTCCTCTACGAAGCGCAGCTTGATCCCGTAGGCGGAGCCGTCGCCGAGCACGTTGCGCACGCTGGTGGCCAGAAACCCGCAGGACATGATCACGTCGTCGACGCCGTGCGCGCGCAGCCACTCCAGCATGAAAGCGATGAACGGCCGGTCGACCAAGGGCACGACCGGCTTGGGTACGGTCGAGGTCAGCGGGCGCAGGCGCGTGCCCTCGCCGCCGACCAAGATCACGGCCTGCATCAGTGGCTCGCCCCCCGGCCGATGCCTTCGTAGAGGAGCCCCGCCTGGCGCACGGCTTCGGCGTCGAGCGCGTTGCGCCCGTCGATCACGACTTTGCCTTTCATCGTCTTGGCGACCTCTGCCCAGTCGAGTTCGAAGAACTCGGGCCACTCGGTCACGAGCACCACGGCGTCGGCGTCGGCAACCGCGGTGAGCGCGGAGTCGGCGAAATCGATCCCGCCGACCAGCCGGCGCGCCTGCTCCTCCGCTATCGGGTCGTACGCGGAGACGCTCGCCCCGTCGGCCGTCAGGCGAGCGGAGAGCACGAGCGAGGAGGCCTCGCGCATGTCGTCGGTGTTGGGCTTGAACGCCAGGCCCAACAGCGCCACGCGCTTGCCGACCAGGCCGCCGAGATGCTTGTGCAGCTTGCCGATGACCCTGCGCTTCTGCAGCTCGTTGACCTCGATGACAGCGGTCAAGAGCTGGAAGTGGTAACCGGAGTTGCCGGCCAGTTGCTTGAGCGCGTCGACGTCCTTGGGGAAGCAGCTGCCGCCGAAGCCGATCCCGGCCTGCAAGAACTTCGGGCCGATGCGCTCGTCCAGGCCCATCCCGCGCGCGACCTCGACCACGTCGGCGCCGGTCTCCTCGCAGACGTTGGCAATCTCGTTGATGAACGAGATCTTGGTCGCCAGGAACGCGTTGGAGGCGAGCTTGACCATCTCGGCGCTGGCCACATCGGTGCGCACCAGCTCACCGGAGCCAATCCCGCCGTAGGCGGAGGCGAGCAGGGGCCGGTAGAGCTCGACCACCGCCTCGCCGGCCCAGCCGCCGTCGGCGCCCACGACCACCCGGTCCGGGTCCAAAAAGTCCTTGACGGCCGAGCCCTCCTTCAGGAACTCAGGGCAGGACACGTAGCCAAGGCCATCCTTGCCGCGCTCCGCGAAGGCGCGCGCGATCGAGGTGCCGGTGCCGCACGGCACGGTCGACTTCATCACCAGGGCATGCCTGTCGGAGGCCGGGATCACGTCGACGACAGCGTGTACCGCCGAGAGGTCGGCGTCGCCCGAGTAGGTCGGCGGCGTTCCGACGGCCACGAACAGGAGCCGCGCGTGCTCGAGCGCGCCGCTCAACTCGGTCGAGAAGTGCAGGCGCTCGGAGTTGCGCGCCAGCAGCTCCTCCAGGCCGGGCTCGTAGATCGGGACCTCGCCGCGGCGCAGCCGCTCGACCTTGGCGGCATCGATGTCCACGCAGTAGACGTCGCTGCCGAGCTCGGCGAAGCCCGCCGCCGTGACCAGACCGACGTACCCAGTGCCGATCACGCCGATCGGCTCTCTCCCCTTTGCGCTCATCAGGGCGCGATGCTAGCCGCTGCGTCGATCCAAAGACGCGCTCACGACGGCTGTTGAAGCTTCGCCTCCTGGAGGAGCACAAGCGCCCGGTTCTCTGCGAACTGCAGATAGCCCTCGCCGTGCTCTATCTGGACGACGTCGTTCTCGGAGCGATACAGCCGCAGCTGCGCCGCCGGCATCAGGCCGAGCACGGGCTGGTGGTTGGCGAGGATGCCGATCGAGCCGACCTGGGTCCTGGCGGAGACCATTTCGACCTCACCCTCGAACACCACCCCCTCGGGCGTCAGCACTTCGGCTGGGAACTTGGTGTGCGCCATGTTCTACTTGGCCGCCTCGACCACTTCGTCGATCGTGCCCTTCAGGAAAAAGGCGCTCTCGGGCACCTCGTCGTGCTTGCCGTCGAGGATCTCTTCGAAGCCTCTGATCGTCTCGGCGATCGGCACGTAGGCGCCCGGGGTCCCCGTGAACTGCTCGGCGACGTTGAACGGCTGAGACAGGAAGCGCTCGATCCGCCGCGCGCGCTGCACGGTCAGCTTGTCCTCGTCCGAAAGCTCGTCGATGCCGAGGATCGCGATGATGTCCTGCAACTCCTTGTAGCGCTGCAGGACCTCCTTGACCCGGTTGGCGACCCTGAAGTGGTCCTCGCCGAGGATGTCGGCCTTGAGGATCGTCGAGGTCGAGTCCAGGGGGTCGACCGCCGGGTAGATGCCTTTCTCGGAGATCGACCTCGACAGCACGGTCGTGGCGTTCAGGTGCGCAAACACCGAGGCCGGCGCCGGGTCGGTCAGATCGTCGGCGGGCACGTAGATCGCCTGCACGGAGGTCACAGAGCCGGTCTTGGTCGAGGTGATCCGCTCCTGCAGCTGGCCCATCTCGGTCTCCAGGGTCGGCTGGTAGCCGACCTGGGAGGGCATCCGCCCGAGCAGCGCCGAGACCTCGGAGCCGGCCTGAACGAACCTGAAGATGTTGTCGATGAACAGGAGCACGTCCTGGCCACCGTCGCGGAAGTGTTCGGCCATCGTCAGCCCCGACAGCGCGACCCGCATACGGGCGCCCGGGGGCTCGTTCATCTGGCCGAAGACGAGCATCGTCTTGTCGATGACGCCCGACTCCTTCATCTCCAGCCACAGGTCGTTGCCCTCGCGCGAGCGCTCGCCGACGCCGCAGAACGCGGACAGGCCGCCGTGCTCCTTGGCCAGGTTGTGGATCAGCTCCTGGATCAGGACGGTCTTGCCGACGCCGGCGCCACCGAACAGTCCGACCTTGCCGCCCTTGGCATATGGCGCCAAAAGGTCGATCACCTTGATGCCCGTCTCGAACATTTCGGTCGTCGGTGTCAGGTCCTCGACGCGCGGCGCCTCCTGGTGGATGCTTCTGCGCTCGGTGCTCGCCGGCAGATCCTCGCCGAGGTCGATCGGTTCGCCGAGCAGGTTGAAGATGCGCCCGAGCGTGGCCTCACCGACGGGCACGGTGATCGGCCCACCCGTGTCGATCACCTCGGCGCCGCGCGCCAAGCCGTCGGTCGTGTCCATCGCCACCGCGCGCACCCTGTCGTCGCCGAGGTGCTGCTGGACCTCGCAGACGAGCACCTCGCCACCGGCCTCGCTGCTGATGCCGGGCGCCTCCTCGTCGGCGGCAGCAGCCGGCCGCGCGATCGTGATCGCGTGGTTGATCTCGGGCAGTCTCTCGGGGAACACGGCCTCGATCACGACGCCCTGGATCTCCTCGATGCGCCCGACGTTGCGCTCACCCGAGCCCGCTCCGGCGCTTCCATCGGTTGTCGGCTTTGTGGCGATGCCTGCCTCCATTGTTCTTTCGTTCTCCTCTGGTCTCTTTTGAAGTCTGTCGAAAATCTGTTGCGGACTCGGTGTCGATCCGGATGCCGGCGGCTTAGCTCAGTCCCTCGGCGCCCGCCACGACCTCCATGATCTCCTGGGTGATCTCGGCCTGCCTGGCCCTGTTCATCTCGAGCGTCAGGTCGGTGATGATCTCGCCGGCGTTCTCGGATGCGTTTCGCATCGCGGTCATCTGGGCGCCGAAGAAGCCGGCGGCCGACTCGACCAAGGCCCTGTAGATCGAGGTCTCGACGTAGTCCGGCACGAGTTGCTCCAGGATCTCTCTGGCTTCGGGCTCGTACTCGACCAGGGCTCCCGGGCCCCTTCGCCCGCTACCGTCACCGGCCATGCCGGGGGCGACCGCGCTCGCGCCGTCCGGTCCCGCGGCCGCCTCGTCGTCCTCTGCCTCGCCCGCGATCGTCGCGCGCGAGAGCGGCAAGAGCGTCTCGCGGACCACGTTCTGGGTCAGCGGCGAGACGTAGGCGTTGTAGACGATCTCCAGGCGATCGACCTTGCCGTCCGTATACGCCGCGACGACCTCTTTGGCGATCGCGCGGGCGTCGGCATACGAAGGTTTGTCGGCGAAACCGGTATATGAGCCGCTGACTTCACGTCCCCGAAATGTCAGCGACGAGACACCGCGGCGGCCGGTCGCATACCAGGCGACGTTCAGCCCCTCCTCGGTCAGCTCCGTGCCTGCGCGTATGCCCGCTCGAATGACCTGCGAGTTGAACCCGCCGGCCAGGCCGCGATCGCCGGTGATGAGCAGCAGGCCCACGGCGCCGACGGCGTCGCGCTCGCCGGACCGGGAGACACTCGCTCCGCTCGCGTGCCCCGAACCGGCCAGCAGCGGGTTGCGCGCGGCCTCCGGGCCGGCGTCGCGCGCAGCCTGCCTGGTCATCCGCCGCAAGGCGTCGGCATAGGGCCTCAGAACCTCGATCCGCTGCTCGGCTCGGCGCAGCCTGGCGGCGGCGACCATCTCCATGGCACGCGTGATCTTCTGGATGTTCTTGACCGAACCGATCCGGTTCTTGACGTCGCGCTGAGAGGCCATGCTCGTGCTCCGCAGGCGACCCTAGGCCGCCTGCGCCTCCAGTTGGGACGCCTCCTTGGCGATCTCGTCACGCGCGGGCGGCAACTCGGCTCCGCCCTCCAACGGCTGTCCCTCCTCGTCGAGGTCATAGCCGAAGTCCTCGGCGTAAGCCTGCACCGCCCTGTGGACCGCCTCCTGGGTGCCATCCGACCAGTCGCCGCCGGCGATCTTGGCGCGCAGGTCGGAGTGCTGGGCGCTCATCCGTTCGACCAGGCCGGCCAGGAACTCACCCACGCGCTCGACGTTCAGGCGATCCAGGAAGCCGTTCGTGGCAGCGAAGATCTGGATCGTCTGGTCCTCGACCGGCAGAGGCGCGCGCTCGTGCTGGTTTAGCGTCGCGACCAGGCGCTCGCCTCTGGCGAGCGTGCGCTGGGTGTCGGCGTCG
>DATJWI010000160.1:0-5270 GCA_035501375.1 Solirubrobacteraceae bacterium | reverse complement strand
CGAGCGCCAGCGCCTGGCCTTGGCCCGGGCTTTCGTGCGCGACGCGCCGCTGTTGCTGCTCGACGAGCCGACAGCCGGCCTCGACGGCGCGACCGAGCTGGCCGTCGTCGAGTCGATCCGGCGGCTCGCCAAAGGTCGCACGGTCCTGCTCGTCGCACATCGCCCGGCCCTGGCTGAGATGGCAGACCGGGTCGTCTCGCTCGATGCGGCCGAGGTCGCTGTGTGAGCGCGTCCGGGGCGCTTGCGCCGGACACGACCGCGGTCGCGGGGGGCGATGGCGGACCGCTCGACGACGGCGGGCCGAAGGCTCCGCTCGCGCGCACGTTCGCGCTCGCCAGGCCCGCCGCCGGGCGCCTGGCCCTGGCGACCCTGCTCGGCGCCGGCGCGGTCGGCGCGGCGATCGGCCTGATCGCGACCTCGGCCTGGCTGATCTCGCGCTCTTCGCAGCGTCCCCAGGAGTCGGCGGTCGCGGTCGCGGTCGTCGGTGTCCAGTTCTTCGCCTTCGCGAGGGGTCTCTGCCGCTATGGCGAACGTCTGGTCGGCCACGACGCGGCATTCAGGGTGCTCGCTGAGATCAGGGTCGCCCTTTACGAGCGGCTCGAGCGGCTCGCGCCCCTGGGCGTGTTCGCCTTCAGGAGCGGCGATCTGCTGGCGCGACTGGTGAACGACGTCGAGGAGTTTCAGGACCTGCTCCTGCGCGTGGCGCCGCCCTTCGCGATCGCAGGCGGCGTCGGGGCTCTGACGGTGGCCCTCGTGTGGGCGATGCTGCCGGCGGCCGCCCTGATCCTGCTCGTGGCATTGCTCCTGGCGGGCATCTTGGCGCCGTGGCTGACCGGCGTGCTCGCCGCTCGCGGCGAGACCCGCCAGGCGGCCGCTCGTGCCGAGCTGACCGCGTGCGTCCTCGACCTTGCCCAAGGGGCTCCCGAGTTGATCGTCAACGGTGCTCTCGAGGACCGACTCGCGCGCGCGCGTAGCGCTGACGAAAGTCTTACCGAGATCGCTGCTGCCGGCGCCTTCACGGCCGGCGTCGGCCAGGGCCTTACCACCCTGTGCTCGGGACTTGCGATGTGGGGTTCCCTGTTGGTCGGCGTCCTTGCTGTCCACGCCGGAACCTTGAATGGCGTCCTGCTCGCCGGCCTGGCGCTGATCCCGCTCGTCTGCTTCGAGCTCGTCACAGCGCTGCCGGCCGCAACCCAGACGCTCGGGCGTGTGAGGCGCAGCGCCGGGCGGGTGTTCGAGGTCATGGACACGGCTGTGCCGGTCACTGAGCCGGCGCACCCGCGCGCGCTGACCGTACAGCGGCTGCGCGGCCCCGCAGTGAGAAACAGTGGCCTCGCGTCGTACAACGCCGAGACGCCCGGACGTGACGTGTACGCTCCGGAGGGCCACGGGCCCGAGCCAGGCCACGCCGTATGCGCGCGAGGCCTGCGCGCGCGCTACCCCGGCGCAAAGAGGCTCGCCCTGGACGGCGTCGACCTCGACCTCGGGCCTGGCCGGCGGGTGGCGGTCGTCGGCCCGAGCGGCGCCGGCAAGTCGACGCTCGCGGCCGTGCTGCTGCGCTTCCTGGATTACCAGGCCGGTTCGGTGACGCTCGACGGGATCGAGCTCTCAGAGCTGGACGGCGACGAATGCCGGACGGTCGTCGGCCTGGTCTCCCAGGACGTTCACGTGTTCGACAGCACGCTGCGCGAGAACCTGCTCCTGGCGAAGCGCGACGCCGGCGAGGAAGAGCTGCGCGAAGCGCTCGCGCGCGTGCGGCTGCTCGACTGGGCGCAGCGGCTGCCAGCGGGGCTGGACACGGAGGTAGGGGAGCGCGGCGAGCGCATGTCCGGAGGCCAGCGCCAGCGCCTGGTGATCGCGCGCGCACTGCTGGCCGGCTTCCGAATCCTGATCCTGGACGAGCCCGGTGAGCACCTGGACGCCCCGACCGCCGACGCGATCCTGTCCGAGCTTTCGGCTCTCACCCGCGAGACGGCCGACAGGTCCGGGGCCTGCACCCTGCTGATCACTCACCGGCTCGTCGGCCTGGAGGATTTCGACGAGATCGTGGTGCTCGATCGCGGCAGGGTCCTCGAGCGAGGGACGCATGCCGAGCTGCTGGAGCTGGGCCGCCGCTACGCGTCCCTGTCCTCGACGTAACGCGACAGGCTTTCCTCGCCCGGCCTTACCCCCGCACGCATCGCCACGATCCGGGCGGAGACCTGTTGCATCGTGATCGTGCGCTCGTCTCTGGAGCTGCCGACGAACGCGCTCAACCACTTGAACAGGGCGATCCACCTGTTCTTGAAACCGGTCAAGAAGGTCAGGTGCACGAAAGCCCACATCAGCCAGCCCACGAAGCCGCCGACCTTCAGACCCTTGAAGCTGACGATCGCCTGGAACCTCGAGATCGTCGCCATGCTGCCGAGGTCCCTGTACACGAACGGCTTGGCCGTGCCCGCGCGGCCGCCCGCGACGCGCCGCTTGATCGTGCGGGCAGCGTAGATGCCGGACTGCATCGCGACCTCGGCGACGCCGGGCAGGCCGTTGAGAGCCATCAGGTCGCCGACGACGAAGACCTCGGGATGGCCGGGCAGGGTGCAGTCGGGCTCGACCTCGATGCGCCCGGCGCGGTCGGTTTCGACGTCGGCGGCCCTGGCCAGGAGGGCGCCCAGGGGTGAGGCCTGGACGCCGGCCGCCCACACCTTCGTGTGGCAGCCCAGTCGCTCCTCGCCGTGGGGGCCCTCGACGACGATCGCATCGGTCGTGACGTCGATAACGCGGCTGTGCATGCGCAGCTCCACGCCCGTTCGCTCGATCGCGCGGGCGGCCTTCGCCGAGAGCTTTTCGCCAAACGTGGCGAGAGGCGTTGCCGCGGCGTCGAGCAGCAGGACACGCGCGTCAGCCGGGTCGATGCGATGGAAGTTGTGCTTCAGCGAGCGTCGCGACAGCTCGGCGATCTGGCCGGCCATCTCGACGCCGGTGGGGCCCGCGCCGATCACCGCGAAGGTCATCCATGTCCGTCGTGCTTGCGGGTCCTCCTCCAGCTCGGCCATCTCGAATGCGCCGAAGATGCGACCTCTCAGCTCGAGCGCGTCGTCCACGGTCTTCAGTCCTGGGGCGAGTGGAGCGAAGTCGTCGTGTCCGAAGTAGGAATGGGTCGCTCCGGCCGCGACGATCAGGGAGTCGTAGGGGACCGTCAGCGGCGGTCCCAGCAGTCTGGCGGCGGTCACGGTCCGGGCTTTCAGGTCGAAGGCGTTCACGTCGGCCAGCTCGACCGTGACGTTGCGGTGCCTGCGCAGGATCTCGCGCAGCGGGGGCGCGATCGAGCCCTCCGAGAGGATGCCGGTTGCCAGCTGGTAGAGCAGGGGCTGGAAGGTGTGGTGATTGGTCCTGTCGATCAGGGTCACCTCGACGGGCGCCCTCTTCAGAAACTTGGCGGCGAACAGGCCGCCGAAGCCGCCGCCGACGATGACCACGCGATGGCGGTCGCTGTCGGCGCCGGCCATCGCTTTCGCCTCAGGCCTGTGGCGCGGCCGGCGCGCCGGCTCCGGGGGCCGCCGGCCCGGCGCCGAGGGCCCCCGGTCCGGCACCCGGTGCGGCCGGCCCGGCGCCCGCGATCGGCGGCCGGGGCGTCGTGGCGGGGCCGTCGGGCTCTGCGGGCGGCGCCTTGACGCGGCCCCTGAAGACCCAGAAGGACCAGCCCTGGTAGGCGAGCACGAGCGGCAGGAAGAGAACGGTGACGATCGTCATGACGGTCAGGGCGTAGTGGCCGGAGGCGGTGTTGGAGACGGTCAGGCTGTAGGCGGCGTTCGTGGTCGAGACCATGACCCTGGGATACAGCTCGATGAACAGCGAGCCGACGGTCGCGGCGATCGCGATAGCCGAGGCGGTGAAGGACCAGCCGTCGCTGTCCGTGCTCGCCAGGCGCGCGGCGAACAGGACCGCGAGCACGGCGAGCGCCTGCACCGGGTCCGGCAGTTCGCCGTTGCCGGCGACCGACAATGTCCAGATAACGAAGCCGACCACCAGAGCCGAGGCGGCCCAGCCGAGCGGTTTGGCGATGGCGGCCGCGCGCTCCCTGATCGGCCCTTCGGTTCTGAGCTTCAGGAACGTGGCGCCGTGCAGCAGGCACAGGCCCAGGAACGTGAAGCCGGTCCACAGACCGTAGGGAGTCAGGAGTTCGAAGAAGTTGCCGGTGTAGTTGTGGGCCGCGTCGATCGGCAGGCCGTTCAAGAGGTCGCCGAGGCCGACGCCGATCAGCAGGGGGATCAGGAGGCTGCCCAGGGTCATGCACCAGGTCCAGGCCTTTCGCCATCTCGGATCCTCGCGTTTGCCCTTGAACTCGAAGGCCACGCCCCTGGCCATCAGGGCTAGAAGGAGCAGGAGCAGGGCGAGGTAGAGGGCCGAGAACATGGTCGCGTACCAGCCCGGGAAGGCGGCGAAGGTGCCGGCCCCGGCGACGATCAGCCAGACCTCGTTGCCGTCCCACCACGGGCCGATCGTGTTGATCGCGATGCGCCGCTCGGTGTCGGTCTTGCCGACGATCGTGTGCAGGACGCCGACGCCGAGGTCGAAGCCCTCGAGCACGAAGAAGCCGACCCACAGGACCGAGATCAGGACGAACCAGAGGGTGTCTAGGTGCAGCATCGCGCGTTCGCCTACGCCGGACGCCGTCCGCGCACGAATGTGTGCATATGCGCTACGCGGGTTGTGTCGTGCATATGCGCTACGCGGGTTGTGTTGTACATATATTTTTTCGCCAACTGTGCTCCATCGTATCTACAGGAAATACGATTGCGATACGGCTGGTGGGTAGAGAAGACAACATGTCAGTAGGTCAGGGCTGGGATCGGGGCGCCTCCCGGCTCCGCCTGGCCGGGCGCGCCGGTGGGGCCGCCCGCGCCCGCGCCGGCGCCGGCCGTGGCGCCTGCGCCTGGCCCGTCTTCGCCGGGAAGCCCTTTGCGGGCGTAGCGCAGCATCAGATAGAGGTCGGCAGCGCCGAGCAGGCTGTAGACGATCACGAAAGCGGCCAGGCTGATCCAGATATCGGTCGTGCTGACCGAGGGCGAGCTGGCGTTCACGGTCTTCATCAGGCCCTGCACGATCCAAGGCTGGCGCCCGTTCTCGGTCAGCATCCAGCCGGCCGTGTTCATGAGGAACGGGGCGATCACCGCCCACGGGGCTAATCGCAGGAACCACTTGGCGTGCTCGAGCTTCTTGCGGTAGAGCACCCAGCCACCCCACAGCGCGAACACGAGGATGATGGTGGCGATGTAGGCCATCAGGCG
>DATJWI010000159.1:0-16211 GCA_035501375.1 Solirubrobacteraceae bacterium | reverse complement strand
GGCCGGCGTGCCGACCGCGCGCTGGCGTCAGGTCAGCTCGTTGGACGAGGGCATCGAGGCCGTCGCCGAGCTCACGCGCCCGTCCGAGTCAGCCGGTTCGGGCGTAGTGGTCAAGGCCGACGGCCTGGCTGCCGGCAAGGGTGTCACCGTCGCCGAGGACCCCGACCAGGCGCAGGCCGCGCTGCGTGAGATCTTCGTCGAGGGCCGGTTCGGTGGCGGCCCGCTCGCGGTTGGCGCGGGCGGCGTTCCGGGCACGGGGGGCCTCGCCGGCGGCCTCCACGCGGGCGCGAGCGCCGTCGTCGAGGAGCTGCTGGTCGGCCGCGAGCTGTCGCTGCTGGCGCTATGCGACGGCGAGCGCGCCCTGCCGATGGCCCCGGCGCGGGACTTCAAGCGCATCCACGACGGTGACCTCGGTCCGAACACCGGCGGCATGGGCTCTTACTCGCCCGTGCCCGGCTTTGACGAGCCACGCGTCCATGGGATCGCGGCCGCCGTGCACCAGCCGATCGTCGATCTGATGCGCGAGAAGGGCACTCCCTTCCACGGGGTCCTCTACGCAGGGCTGATGCTCACGCCGGACGGCCCGCGCGTGCTGGAGTTCAACGTCCGCTTCGGCGACCCCGAGACCCAGGCGGTGCTGCCGCGCCTGCGCTCGGACCTCCTGGAGCTGCTGCTTTCGACGACGCGCCCCGGCGGGCTGGCCGGCGCCGAGCTGCAGTGGAACCCCGAGTGGGCGGTCACGGTCGTCCTGGCGAGCGCCGGCTACCCGGCGTCCTCGCGCAGCGGCGATCCAATCTCCGGGCTGCCGGCGCCAGCGCCAGGAACCGTCGCGGTGGGCGGCCCTAGCGCGGGGCCACCGGTAGGCGGTACGGACCCGGGCCGACCCACCGAGCTGGACCTGGCGGCCGCCGGCGTCGAGATCACCCATGCCGGCACGGCCTTCGGCCCAGACGGCACGATCGTCACCGCGGGCGGCCGGGTGCTCAACGTGACCGGTTTCGGCGCCGACCTTCAATCCGCGCGCCACTCGGCGTATGCTGGCGCCGAGATGATCTCCTTCGACGGCATACAGCTGCGCCACGACATCGCCGGTGACGCCTGATGGGTGACGTCTCCCCGATCACGACCCCCCTGGCGGAGGTCGAGGCGCAGGCCCAGCGCGAGGAGTTCGACCTCGACGCGCCGCGTGTCGGCATCGTGATGGGCTCCGAGAGCGACATGGAGACGATGGAGAAGGCCGCCCGCGAGCTCGAACAGCGCGGCATCGCCCACGAGCTCCAGGTCATGTCCGCGCATCGCCAGCCCGACGTCGTCGCCGAGTACGCCAAGACCGCGCGCGCGCGCGGTCTGCGCGCGATCATCGCCGGCGCCGGAATCTCCGCGGCCCTGCCCGGCGCGGTGGCCGCCCACACCGACCTGCCGGTGATCGGAGTGCCCCTGTCCGGGCGTCTGACCGCGGCCGGCGGCCTGGACGCGATCCTCTCGATCGTGCAGATGCCGCCCGGGGTGCCCGTTGCCTGTGTCGGCTTGGACAACCCTCGCAACGCCGCGATCCTGGCCGCGCAGATCCTGGGAGTGTGAGGGGCTGATCTGGTGTGGGGCCGCACATGTGCGGCCCCACCGGACGGCACATGTGCCGTCCGGCCAGTCGGTACATGTACCGACTGGGAGATAATGAAGACATGATCGCCCGCTACACCAGGCCCGAGCTCGGCGCGCTCTGGACCGATGAGGCGCGCATGGAGACCTGGCGCCAGGTCGAGGTCGCCGCCTGCGAGGAGCTGCCGTCGCTGCTCGGCGACACAGGGCCGAGCCCCAGCGAGCTGGACGCGATCCGCCGGGCGACGTTCACCGTCGCTGCCGTCAACGAGCGCGAGCGCCTGACCGACCACGACATGGCCGCGTTCGTGGACGTGCTCGCCGCCTCCGCCGGCGAGGCCGGGCGCTGGATCCACTTCGGCCTGACCTCCTCGGACGTGCTCGACACGGCCTTGGCCTTGCAACTGCGGGCGGCCGGCGAGCCGATCGTGTCCGGCGCGCGCGAGCTGGTCGCGACGCTGGCCACACGCGCGCGCGAGCACGCGTCCACGCTGTGCGTTGGGCGCACCCACGGCGTCCACGCCGAGCCGACCACGTTCGGCGTCAAGCTCGCCGGCTTCGCCTTCGAGGCTCACCGCAACGCCCTGCGCCTGGAGCGCGCCTTCGCCGGGGCCGCCGTCGGGGCGATCTCGGGGGCGGTCGGCACCTACGCTGCGACCGGTCCCGACTTCGAGACCAAGGTCTTGGAGCGCCTCGGCCTTGCGCGTGAGGACGTCTCCACACAGGTCGTCGCGCGCGACCGCCACGCCGAGCTGTTGCAGGCGATCGCCCTGGCCGGCGCCGGCCTCGAGCGCTTGGCGACCGAGGTCAGGCACCTGCAACGCACGGAGGTCCGCGAGGTCCAGGAGCCGTTCAGGCCCGGCCAGCAGAAGGGCTCCTCCGCGATGCCCCACAAGCGCAACCCGATCAAGAGCGAGCAGATCTCCGGCCTTGCCCGCGTCCTGCGCGCCAACGCTCAGGCCGCCCTCGAGGATGTCGCTCTGTGGCACGAGCGCGACATCTCGCACTCCTCGGTCGAGCGGATCGTCCTGCCCGACTCCACGATCCTGCTCGACTACCTCCAGCACCGCGCGACCGCGCTCGTCCGCGACATGACCGTCGACGCTGAGCGCATGCGCGCCAATCTGGAGCTGACCCACGGAGCCCTGTTCTCCCAGCGCGTCCTGCTCGCCCTGGTCGCCGCCGGCTCCACTCGCGACGATGCCTACCGGATCGTCCAAGAGCTTGCCCAGCGCGCCTTCGACGACGCCATCCCTCTGCGCGAACTCTTGTCAGGCGATCCGCGCGCGCGTGGGCTCGACCTCGAGTCGATCTTCGACTACTCCCACTACGTCCGTTTCGCCTCCGAGATCGTCGGCAGATTGGATCGGATTTCCTGACCTGAGGTTCATCCGGGCGTCAGACGGCTCGACCTAATATCTTGCGCTCCATGACCGCCGCTCTCGCCGACCTGCCCCTGATCGCCAAGGGCAAGGTCCGCGAGCTGTACGACCTCGGCGGCGATCGTCTGTTGATGGTCGCCAGCGATCGGATCTCGACCTACGACGCGGTCCACCCGACCCCGATCCCCGACAAGGGCAAGGTCCTGACGGGCCTGTCGGTGTTCTGGTTCGGCCAGACCGACCACATCCTCCCGAACCACCTGATCTCCGCGACCGACGGCGTCCCCGAGGAGGTCCGCGGCCGGGCCTTGGTCGTCGAGCGTTTGGAGATGCTGCCCGTCGAGTGCGTCGTGCGCGGCTACATCACAGGGTCCGGCTGGTCTGACTATCAGGCCACGGGCGCCGTCTCGGGGATCGAGCTGCCCGCCGGCCTGCGCGAGTCAGAGCAGTTGCCCGAGCCGATCTTCACGCCTTCGACCAAGGCAGAGGTCGGCCACGACGAGGCGATCGACTTCGACCGCGCCGCGGACTTGGTCGGCGACGAGCAGTTGATGGCCCAGGTGCGGGACGCCTCGATCGCGCTCTACTCGTTTGCGGCTGCCCGCGCGCGCGCGTGCGGCGTGATCTTGGCCGACACCAAGTTCGAGCTAGGTCTCGACTCGACCGGCCGGCTGGTCCTTGGCGACGAGGTCCTGACGCCGGACTCCTCGCGCTACTGGCCGGCCGACGGCTATGAGGTCGGGCGCTCGCAGCCGAGCTTCGACAAGCAGTACGTCCGCGACTGGGCGGCCTCCAGCGGCTGGGACAAGAAGCCGCCGGCGCCCGCCATCCCAGAGGATGTCGTCGCCGGCACCAGGGCTCGCTATGTCGAGGCCTACGAGCGGATCGCCGGCGAGCCCTTCCAGGCGTGGCTCGATCGCACCGCATGAAGGCCCGGGTCCTGATCCGGCCCAAGGCCGGCATCCTCGACCCCCAGGGCGCCGCCGTCGAGCGGGCGCTGCCGGCGCTCGGGTTCGAGGGCGTCTCGAACGTCCACGTCGGGCGCCTGGTCGAGCTCGACCTCGACGACGTTTCGCAGCTTGAGTCCATGTGCGAGCGGCTGCTCGCCAACCCTTTGGTCGAGGATTACGAGATCGTCATAGTGGAGTGACTGGTATGCAATCAGGGGCGCCGGGATCAAGCAGATCAAGGAAGCAGGCCCGAAGCCTTGGCGGGTCAAGGCGAGGGCCGATGACGCAGACCGATCGAAGATCGGCCAGCGCCGTATCCCGGCGTTCCTGATGAGGTTCGGTGTCCTTCAGTTTCCTGGCTCCTGCGACGAGCGCGACGCGCTGCACGCCGCCGGTCTGGTCGGCGACGCCGACTTGATCTGGCACGGCGACCGCGATCTGCACGGCGCCGACGCGATCGTCGTGCCCGGCGGCTTCTCCTACGGCGACTACCTGAGGGCCGGCGCGATCGCGCGCTTCTCGCCGGCGATGGAGGCCGTGATCGAGTTCGCTCGCGCCGGCGGGCTCGTGCTCGGGATCTGCAACGGCTTTCAGGTTCTCTGCGAGGCCCATCTGCTGCCCGGCGCGCTCCTGCCGAACACGAACCTGCGCTTCACGTTCAGGCAGGTCTCCTTGGAGGTCGTCAACCCGGATACGCCCTTCACCCGGGCGTGCACGCCCGGCCAGCCGCTCTCCATCCCCGCCAAGCACTCGTGGGGCCGCTACCACGCCGACGAGGACACCCTCGCTTCGATGGAGTCGAACGGCCAGGCCGTCCTGAGGTACGCCGCCGGCGAGAACTTCAACGGCTCCGTCCGCGACATCGCCGGCGTTTGCAACGAGGCCGGCAACGTCTTTGGGCTCATGCCCCACCCCGAGCACGCCGTCGACGCGCTCACCGGTGGCTCGACCGACGGGCTCGCGATCTTCGAGTCTATGCGTCGGTCGGTGGAGCTGGCCAGTGTTTGAGTTTGTCGCGCCCGGTCGTCAACGTTTCCTCCCAAACAGGCTGCGCGCGCGCGTGTGTGCAGGCCGTACGAGCATAGATGCCTGACACCGCCGCCACCGCCAACGCACCCACCGTCGAGGACGCGCTCGCGCTCGGGCTCACCCGCGAGGAGTACGACCTGGCCTGCCGCTTCCAGGGCGGCCCACCGAACCAGGTCGAGCTGGCGATGTACTCGTTGCTGTGGTCCGAGCACTGCGCTTACAAGCACTCCAAGAAGCTGCTGAAGACGCTTCCGACCGAGGGGCCCCACGTCGTGATGGGGCCGGGCGAGAACGCCGGGGCGGTCGACGTCGGCGGCGGCCTGGTCTGCGCCTTCAAGGTCGAGTCTCACAACCATCCATCCGCGGTCGAGCCCTTCCAGGGCGCCGCCACCGGCGTCGGCGGCATCCTGCGCGACATCTTCGCGATCGGCGCCCGGCCGATCGCGGTGCTCGACTCGTTGCGCTTCGGCGAGCCAGCTCAGGGCGATGACCGGGGAGAGCGGTTCAGGGGCCGTGTGGGGCAGACGAAAGAAAGCGGCCCGGGCCTGGGCGGTGGCGTGGAGGCCGGAGAGGAGGACCCCAAAAGAGGGGATGCTGCGCGCGCGTACGCGCGCGCGCGCTACCTGCTCGATGGGGCGGTCCGCGGCATCGCTCACTACGGCAACTCGATCGGGGTGCCGACCGTCGGCGGCGAGGTCTATTTCGAGGAGCCTTACACCCACAATTGCCTGGTCAACGCGATGGCGCTCGGCCTGGCCCCCCGCGAGCGCCTGATCCGCAGCGCCGCGGCCGGACCGGGCAATGTCGTGGTCCTATTCGGAGCCTCGACTGGCCGCGACGGCATCGGTGGCGCCTCGGTGCTGGCCTCGGCCGAGCTGGACGCCGGCGGCGACGACGCCAAGCGACCGACCGTGCAGGTCGGCGACCCCTTCGAGGAGTCAAAGCTCTTGGAGTGCTCCCTGGAGCTGCTCGACAGGGGCCTGATCGTCTCCTTGCAGGATCTCGGCGCCGCCGGCCTGACATCCTCGGCTGCGGAGATGGCCTCAGGCGGGGGCGTCGGCATCGACCTCGACGTCGCGCTGGTGCCGTTGCGCGAGCCGAACATGGCTCCCTTCGAGATCATGGTCTCGGAGTCCCAGGAGCGGATGCTGTGCGTGGTCGAGCCAGGCCGCCTGGATGCGGTCCTCGCGCTGTGCGCCAAGTGGGAGATCGGCGGCTCCGCGATCGGGACCGTCACCGACAGCGGTCGCATCAGGGTCTTCGACGGGTCCGAGCTGGTCGGCGACATGCCGGTCGCGGCGCTCGTCGACGAATGCCCGCTCTACGACCTATCGCCCGCTAGGCCGTCTGAGCCGATCTACCCAGCGCCGGTCGCCACGCTCGCGCGCGACGCGCCCGCCCGCGAGACCCTGCTGGCGCTGCTCTCCAGCCCCAACATCGCCTCGCGCAGGCCCCTGTTCGAGCACTACGACGCGATCGTCCAGTCCAGGACCGTCCGCCGGCCCGAGGAGACCGACGCCGCGGTCCTGGCGATCGGCCGCGGTAGCGACGCGAGTCCGGCGGGAGAGGAGGAGGCGGGTCCGGCGGGCGGCGTTCGCGCGCGCGCGAACGCCGACGCGGCCGATCGCGATGTGGTGGGTGGGCCGGTCCCGGCCCTGGCCGTCAGCATCGACTGCAACGGCCGACGCGTCGCCGCCGACCCCTACAACGGCACGGTCGAGGCGGTGCTCGAGTGCGCCGCGAACCTGGCCTGCGTCGGGGCTGAGCCGCTGGGCACGACCAACAACCTCAACTTCGGGAACCCAGAGAAGCCGCACATCGCCTGGCAGCTGACCGAATCGGTACGCGGCCTCGGCGACGCCTGCCGCGCGCTGGGAGCACCGATCGTCGGCGGCAACGTGTCGCTCTACAACGAGACGCCGTCCGGGCCGATCTACCCGACACCAGTGATCGGCATGGTCGGGAGCCTGCCCGACGCGCGCCATGCGGGGCGCCTTGGTTTCGCACGCCCCGGCGACACGATCGCGCTCGTCGGTCCCTTCGCGCCTTCGCTGGACGCGAGCGAGCTGTCCAAGTTGTGGGGTTGCGCGCTCCCCGAGGGGCTGCCGGCGATAGACGTCGCCGCTGTGCGATCCGCCCAGTTCGCCGTCCGCGGCGCTGTGCGCGTGGGCGGGCTCTCATCCGCGCACGACATCGCCGAGGGCGGTCTGGCCATTGCCCTGACCGAGTGCTGCCTGGCGAGCGGGCTCGGCGCTGACGTGCGGCTGGACGCGCTCGCCGGCGCCGGAGGCGACGGCGACGGCGATCTCTTTCGGGTCCTCTTCGGCGAGGGCCCTGGCGGCTTTCTGGTCAGCGGCATCGCCACCGGCGTGCGCGCGCTCGGCCGGCGCACCCAAGTGCGCGTGATCGGCACCGTCGGCGGCGAGGGGCTGCGGATCGCCGCTGGCGGCGTGAACCTGTCCGCTACGCTTAGCGAGTTGGCCGATGCCCACACTTCGCTAAGGGAGCTGTTTCCCTGATGTCCGCGCCATCTCAGCCCAGCAGTGACGTGGCTCCAGACCGAAGCCGGGAGACGCTCGCCGGCGGCGAGCATCCCCGCTTGGGCCAGCGCGACGGCCCGCGCGACGAGTGCGGCGTGTTCGGCCTGTATGCGCCCGGCCATGATGTGGCGCGGCTCTCGTACTTCGCGTTGTACGCGCTCCAGCACAGGGGCCAGGAGTCGGCCGGGATCGCCGCGGCCGACAGGGGCGGGAACATCGTCACGTTCCGCGAGCTGGGGCTCGTCAGTCAGGTCTTCAGCGAGAACGACCTGCGCACGCTGGCCGGCGACTTGGCGATCGGGCACGTCCGTTACTCGACGACCGGCTCAAACGCCTGGGAGAACTCGCAGCCGGTGCAGCGCTCGGAGGGTCTGGGCGGCTCCCGCCGCGAGCTGGCGCTCGGCCACAACGGCAACCTGATCAACGCGGTCGAGTTGCACGAAGAGCTGACCGCGGCCGGTGTCACGTTCAGCTCGACCTCGGACTCGGAGATCATCGCCGCGCTGATCGCGACGCATCCGGCCGAGTCGATCGAGGATGCGATCGCCGCCATCCTGCCGCGCCTGCGTGGCGCCTTCTCGATCGTGGCAATGACAAGGGATCGGGTCCTCGCCTTCAGGGACCCCCACGGCCTGAGGCCCCTGGCGATCGGTGTGCTCGAGGACGGGCCGGAAGGAGGGCGTGGGATCGGTCCAGTGGGGGGCGGTGGTCAGGCGAAGGGCGGTCCGGGCGATCGCGAACACGCGGCGGGACCGCACTACTGCGTGGCCTCGGAGTCCTGCGCCTTCGACATCATCGGCGCGCGCTACCTGCGCGACGTGGAGCCCGGCGAGCTGGTCACGCTCGGCCCGGACGGCCTACAAAGCCGGCCGGTCGCCACCGGCGGGCGGCGCGCGTTCTGCGTGTTCGAGTACATCTACTTCGCAAGGCCAGACTCGAGGATGAACGGCAACGTGCTGCAGGTGTCGCGTGGACGCATGGGGGAGATCCTCTGGCGCGAGGCGCCCGTGGAGGCCGACCTGGTGATCGCGGTGCCGGACTCCGGCAACGCCGCCGCCCGCGGCCTGGCGCGCGCCGCCGGCCTGCCTCAGGACGACGGCTTCGTCAAGAACAGGTACGTCGCCAGGACGTTCATCCAGCCCGGCCAGGAGCTGCGCAAGCACGGGCTGCGCCTGAAGTTCAACCCCCTGCCCGAGGTCGTCGCCGGCAAGCGCTTGGTCGTCGTCGACGACTCGATCGTGAGGGGCAATACGACCAGGCAGATCGTGCAGATGCTGCGCGACGCCGGCGCCGCCGAGGTGCACATGCGCGTCTCGGCTCCGCCGATCGTTCACCCGTGCCACTACGGCATCGACATGTCCACGCGCGAGGAGATGATCGCCCACGGGCGCACCACCGCTGAGATCGCGGCCGAGCTGGGCTGCGACTCGCTGCATTACCTGTCGCTCGACGGCGTCTACGAGGCCGTCGGCTCCGGCTCCGGCGGCCAGGGCGGTCCTGGATCCCACTGCGACGCCTGCTTCAGCGGGCGTTACCCGTTGGACGGGACCGGCGAGGCGAACGGCAAGTTCGCGCTCGAGGACGATCAGCCCGGCGAGCTGCCGCTACCGCTGATCAGCGCCTGAGCGGCGCGAGGCCTCAGACGAAGTGGTCTTCGCGCGCGCCGCTGGCGTCACTGTGACGGTTGTTGTAGGGCTGACGGGAGATCAGCTCGTTGCCGGAACGCTCGGAGTGCAGCGCGTAGCCGAGGATCGACACGATTACGAATGTGATCAAGATGGCTGTCAACATTTTGCTGTGGTCCTGGGATTCGGTGGGTGTGTCGGAGTTGGTTGATCAATCGACGTTCGGTATGCCGACACTGACCGTAGTTTTGTGCGGAGGGGCCGCGGTCTCTGTGAGTTGAGTCACAGGTATCGTGCTCGCCGTGTCCGCCCCTTCGCCTGATCGCTCGCCGACGCAAAGCCAACCGCCGGCGCCCGGACGGTCGGATTCTGAATCGGAGCGGGAGCCCCTGCCGATCGCTGTGCTGGTCTCGGGGACCGGCACGAATTTGCAGGCATTGCTCGACACGGTCCACGGCCACGAGGCCGAGATCGTGGCGGTGGCCTCCTCGACGGCCGACGCGCAGGCGCTCGCGCGTGCGAGCGAGCGGGGCGTTCCGAGCAAGGTGTTCGCGAAGGCCGATTACCGAGACAGGGTCGCCCGCGACGAAGCTTTGGCGGACTGGCTGGACTCGAAGGGCGCGAGGCTGGTCGTGCTGGCCGGGTACATGGCGTTGCTGTCGGAGCAGTTCCTGGCCAGGTTCGAGGGGGCGGTCATCAACGTGCACCCGTCGTTGCTGCCGGCGTTTCCGGGCCTGCGTGCGATCGAGCAGGCGCTCGACTATGGCGTGAAGGTGTTCGGCGTGACCGTCCACTTCGTGGACGCTGGCGTGGACACCGGGCCGGTGATCGCCCAGCGCGCGGTCGAGCTGCCGGGAGCGCGCGACCCAGAGGAGGTGCTGGCGACGCTGAGGCCGCTCGAGCATGCGCTTCTGCCCGAGGCGGTGCGGGCGTTCGCGAAGGGCGCCGTGCGCGTCGATCCCGGGAACGCGCGCCGGGTCGCCGTCGATGGATAGGCTGCGCGCCGTGTCGAGATGCGGCGTGCCAACGCGATGATCGAGCAAGCTGGCCCGGGCGAGGCGAAGGTCCGGCGCGCGTTGCTGTCGGTGTCGGACAAGACGGGACTCGTCGACTTCGCGGAAGGCTTGAGCAAGCTGGGCGTCGAGCTGGTCTCGACGGGTGGCACCGCCAAGGCCCTGGGCGAGGCCGGCGTGGAGGTCAGGGCGATCGAGGACTTCACCGGGTTCCCGGAGATGATGGACGGGCGCGTGAAGACGTTGCACCCAAAGCTGTACGCCGGGCTGCTGGCCTTGCGCGACGAGGACTCGCATCTGGAGGCGGCGGCCGAGCACGGGATCGAGCCGGTCGATCTGGTGTGCGTGAACCTGTATCCGTTCGAGGCGACGCGCGCGCGCGCGAATGCGACCGACGAGGAGATAGTCGAGAACATCGACATCGGCGGCCCGACGATGATCAGGGCGGCCGCCAAGAACAGCGCTTACGCCGCCGTCGTGGTCGATCCTGAGGACTACGGAGAGGTCCTGAAGGAGTTGGGCTCCGCCGACCGCAGGCTTTCAATGCAAACACGCACACTGCTCGCCACCAAGGCCTTCGCCTTGACGGCCCGCTACGACGCCGCGATCTCCACCTGGCTCTCGGCGCGCGCCTACGGAGACGAGTTCCCGCCGAGCCGGCGTGACGCCTACGAGAAGGTCTCGGACCTGCGCTACGGCGAGAACCCGCACCAGCGGGCCGCCTTCTATGCGCGGGTGGGCGCGCCGACGCACCTCTTGGAGGGCGTGACGCAGCTGCACGGCAAGGAGCTGTCGTTCAACAACCTGCTCGACCTGTCCTCGGCGCGCGAGCTGGTCGAGGAGTTCGGAGGGCCGGCGTGCGCGATCGTCAAGCACAACAACCCGTGCGGCTGCGCCCTGGCGTCGACGATCGAGGCAGCCTATGAACGGGCCTTCGCCTGCGACCCGGTCAGCGCCTACGGCGGCGTGATCGCGCTCAACCGGCCGGTCGACCGCGAGTGCGCCGAGCGCTTGGCAGGCCAGTTCATCGAGGTCCTGCTGGCCCCGGCCTACGATCCCGCGGCGCTGGAGATCTTGACCGCGAAGAAGAACGTGCGCCTGCTGGAGCTGCCGGACTGGCCACCCCCGGGCCACGAGGCCGAATCCAAGCCGGTCATCGGCGGCGAGCTGGTCCAGACGAAGGACCTGATCGACGAGACGAGGGCCGACATGAGGTCGATGGGCAAGGGCGGGCCGGAGCCGGACGACGCCCAGTGGGAGGACCTGCTGTTCGCCTGGACCGTCTGCAAGCACGTGCGCTCCAACGCGATCGTGATCGTAAAGGGCACCGCCACGATCGGCATCGGCGCCGGCCAGACGAGCCGCGTGGACGCGGTCCGGTTGGCGGTCGACAAAGCGAAGGCCACCCAGCCGGACCTCCTGGCCGGATCGGCCATGGCCTCCGACGCCTTCTTCCCGTTCGCCGACGGTCCCGAAGTCGCGATCGAGGCCGGCGTCGGCGCGATCGTCCAGCCGGGGGGATCGGTCCGCGACGAGGAGGTCGTCGCGGCCGCGGACGCGGCGGGGGTCGCTATGGTGGCCACTGGTGTCCGCCACTTCCGCCACTGAGCCAGGCTCCGTCTCGAACAGCGACTCAGGGGTGCCCGCGCCGGCCATCGCGGTGCGGGGCCTGGTCAAGCGCTACGGCGATCTGGAAGCGGTGAAAGGCATCGACTTCGAGGTCGCAAGCGGCGAGACGTTCGGCTTCTTGGGGCCCAACGGCGCGGGCAAGTCGACGACGATCAACATTCTCTGCACGCTGGTCAAGCCGAGCGGCGGCTCGGCGCTGGTGGCCGGGCACGACGTGGTGCGCGAACGCGATCAGGTGCGTCGCAACATCGGGCTCGTCTTTCAGGACACGACCCTGGACGGCTACCTGACGGCCGAGCAGAACCTGAGCTTGCACGCCGAGCTGTACGGGATGGCCCGGGGCGAGGTGTCCGAACGGCTGAGGCAGGTGATGGAGATGGTCGGCCTGTGGGAGCGGCGCTCGAGCCTGGTGATGACGTTCTCGGGCGGCATGAAGCGAAGGCTCGAGATCGGCCGCGGCCTGCTGCACTCGCCGAGGGTCCTGTTCCTGGACGAGCCGACCGTCGGCCTCGATCCGCAGACGAGGAGCTCGATCTGGAGCTACATCTCGGAGCTGAAGCGCGACGAGGACATCACGATCTTCTTGACGACCCACTACATGGACGAGGCCGAGTACTGCGACCGCATCGCGATCATGGACAGAGGTACGATCGTCGCGCTCGACACGCCCGAGGCATTGAAGGCGAGCGTCGGCAAGGACAGGGTCCAGATCAGGACCGGCGACGACGAGGCCGCGATCGCGGCGCTGAGGGAGCGCTTCGACATCGAGGCGACGATCGCCGAAGGGGCGGTCACGTTCGGCGTGCCCTCGGGCGAGCAGTTCGTGCCGAGGCTGTTCTCAGAGCTCGGCCAGGAGATCAGGTCGGTCAACGTCTCGAGGCCGTCCCTCGACGACGTGTTCATGTCCTACACCGGCACCACGATCCGCGACGCCGAGGAGTCGGGAGCGACCGACATGCGCCGAAACATGGCCAGGATGATGAGCCGCTGATGGCGATAAGCAAGAACCGACCTTCTGGAAAGCGATAACGGACACCACCGATGGCAACCGAAACGACACCCACCACCACTCAACCCTCGCGCCGGACCGCGACCACGCAAGGCGGCCCTCCTGGGGGCCATGTCGCGCGCGTGCACGTGCCCGCGCGCAGCCTGCGCAGCGAGCTGCGCGCGATCAGGGTCGTCTGGCGGCGGGAGCTGATCCGCTTCGGCCGCGATCGTTTGCGCATCCTGACGTCGCTGATCCAGCCGTTTCTGTTCCTGTTCGTGCTCGGCAGCGGCATCGGCTCGCTGGCCGCCGCGGGCACGCACGGGGTCGACTTCAAAACGTTCATCTACCCGGGCGTGCTGTGCATGGCGATCATGTTCACCGCTATGTTCTCGGCCGCCTCGATCGTCTGGGACAGGGAGTTCGGCTTTCTGCGGGAGATGATGGTCGCGCCGGTGCGGCGCTCCTCGATCGTGCTCGGCAAGGTCGCCGGCGGCGCGACCGTCGCCACGTTCCAGGGCCTGATCGTGATCGCGATCGCGGGCCTCGTCGAAATACCTTACGAACTGAGCCTCATCCTGGAGCTGTTCGCGCTGTCGCTGCTGGTCGCCTTCGCGATCACCGCGTTCGGCGTGATGTTCGCGGCCAGGATCAACCAGATGCAGTCGTTCATGGCCTTGATGCAGATGGTGATCATGCCGATGTTCTTCCTGTCGGGCGCGATGTTCTCGGTCGCCAACCTCGAACCGTGGCTGGCGGTGCTCAACCGCCTGGACCCCTTGACCTATGCGGTCGACCCGATGCGCAGGGCGATCTTCGGGCACCTCGAAATCTCGCCCGCCGCGCGCGAGGCGCTCGCCCCGGGCGTCACCTGGTTCGGCTGGCACGTGCCGACGCCGCTCGAGATCGCCGTCATCGCGATCCTCGGCCTGGCGATGCTTGCGATCGCGATCATCGAGTTCTCGCAGGCCGAATAGGCCTGACGGCCGTCAGAGACGGCGTGTCAGTCGAACGCCTGGGCGGCCACGCCCAGCAGAGGGTCCTGGGCGGCGACGGACTCGGACTCGGGGTCGGCCAGCTCGACGGCCTGGGCGATGCGCTCCGGTTCGCTGCGCAAACGCCGTTCGATCAAGGGTTGCAGGACGCCGCGCAGCGGGATCATCGGGCCGACCCAACGTGGCGCCCAGACGCGGGGCGAGCGCCGTTCGATACCGCGCTCGATCGCGTCGATCGCCTTCGAGACGGGGGCCGGGTTGCGGATGAAGCTAGGCGTCCCGTCCTGGGCGAGCTGCGCGGAGGGCTGGGCGTAGCCGCCACGGACGAGGTCGGTGTCGAGAAAGCCGAAGTAAGCGCAGCCGACCTGAACTCCGCTGGGAGCAAGCTCTGCGCGCAGACAGTCGCTGAATGCGTCAACCCCTGACTTCGCGGTCGCGTAGGCCCCGAGCAGCGGGGGATGAAAGATGGCGCTCAGCGAGGAGATGTTCAGCAGGTAGCCTCCGCTCGCGATCAGCTGCTCGGCGACCGCCCGGTCGGTGCGCCAGACGCCGAGCAGGTTGACGGCGAACGTGCGCTCGATCTGCTCCATCGGCGCGCTCGCCAGGGCGCCCGTGAAGGCGACGCCGGCGTTGGCGATCGCAACATCGATTCCGCCGAAGCGCTCGACGCTCGCCGCGACGGCTCGCTGCAGGGCTCCGAAGTCGGTCACGTCGGCCTCGATCGCCAGCGCGCGCTCGCCCAGACGCGCCGCCAGTGCCTCCAGGCGCTCGGGCTCCAGGCCGACCAGGGCCACGTTCGCGCCCCTGCTGTACAGCCGCTCGGCGGTCGCGGCGCCGATCCCGCGCGCAGCTCCGGTGATGAAGACGGTCCTCCCGGCGATCTCGTACACGCTTTGTTTGGGTCTGCTCATGGTGGTGTTTGTGCACTCTAGTTTGCGGTGTACGCGCGCGCGCGTACACCTCGGCCGCGTCGAACTCTAGCTCTGTCCGCTCATGCCGGCGCGAGCGCCGGGCTTGGTGCGGCCGGACGCGGGGCGCGCCGGCCCAGCTCGTAGTGCTCGGGGTCGAACCTGCGCGTGCGCTTACGGAAGGGCCAGGTCGAGCCCGGCCACACGGTCGAGTTGCGACCGTGCTCGTCCAGGTACCAGCTCACGCAACCGCCCGAGGTCCAGACCGAGCCCTCCAATTTGCGCTGGACTTCGGCGTTGTAGCGCTCCTGGACGTCGGCCTTCACCTCGAACGTGGCAGCGCCGGCGCGGTCGAGTTGGGCGATGCAGTCCATTACGTAGTTCAACTGCGACTCGATCATGAATACGATCGAGTTGTGGCCGAGGCCCGTGTTCGGTCCGACCAGCAAGAACATGTTCGGAAAGCCGGCGACGGTCGTGCCCAGGTAGGCCTGCGGGCTGCCCTGCCAGACCTCGCTCATCTTCGCGCCTCCGCGCCCGCGCACCCACTCGGCGACGGGCATGTCGGTTACGTGAAAGCCGGTCCCGAAGACGATCGTGTCAAGCTCGCGCTCGACCCCGTCCGCGGTGACGACGCCGCGCGGGGTGACGCGTGCGATCGCGTCGGTCACGAGCTCGACGTTCGGCTGCTGCAACGCCGGATACCAGTCGTTCGAGATCAAAGTCCGCTTGCAGCCGATCCTGTAGCGCGGCGCCAGCTTGGCGCGCAGCTCTTGGTCGGCGACCTGTTCGCGCAGGTGCCTGCGCCCGGCGCGCTCGGCCAGCGAGCCGGCCCGCGGGTGCATCAGCGTCGGCACGAACAGCTCGCGCGAGCCGTAAATCAAGGCCCGTACCAAACGTTGGGCCGGCGGAAAGGCTTTGTAGAGGAAGCGCTCGGCGCGCGTCGTCGGCCGGTCGCGGTGGGGCACGATCCACGGGGGCGTGCGCTGGAAGACGTCGAGCTTCGCCACTTCCGGCTGGATGTGCGGCACGAACTGGACCGAGGAGGCGCCGGTGCCGATCACGCCGACGCGCTTGCCGAGCAACGAGTGCTCGTGGTCCCACTGCGCCGAGTGGAACATCTTGCCCTCAAAGGTCTCGATCCCCTCGATCTCCGGTAGCTTCGGCTCGGCCAGAGGCCCTGGCCCGGCGATCAGGATCTCGGCCGTCAGCTCGCGCGCGGACATCTGGCCGGCGCCGTTCGCGGGGCCAGTCCCGTTCGCTTGGCCGGCGCCGTTCGCGACCCCCGACGCCCTCGCCGAACTCTCTTGGACCGCGATCCGCCACAGCTGTGCGTCCTCATCCCAGCGCGCCGCGGTGACCTCGTGGTGGAAGCGGATGTGCGGCTCGACGCCCTGCTCTTTCGAAACCTTGCGCAGGTACTCCCAGATCTCGGGCTGCAACGAGTACGTGCGCGACCAGTCCGGGTTGGGCGCGAACGAGAACGAGTACAGGTGCGACGGTATGTCGCACTGGCAGCCCGGATAGGTGTTCACGTTCCAGGTGCCGCCGAC
>DATJWI010000158.1:0-6731 GCA_035501375.1 Solirubrobacteraceae bacterium | reverse complement strand
CACGCGTGAGCCGACCGTTGGGCGGGCGGCACCCTCTCTTTGCCGCTTCTTCTAAGCGCTTGCTTTGCCCGGCGTCACGCGATAGGCGTCGAACACCGACTCGGTGTTGCGCAGCCTCGTGATCGCGCCCTTCAGGCCGTGGGTGTCCGCGACCTCGACCACGAACCGGTTCTTGACCATCGGGCCCATCGACAGGCATCTCGCTTCGAGGATGTTCGCGCCCGACTCCGAGAACGCCCGCGAGAGATCCTCGAGCAGGCGATGCCTGTCCCACGCGTCGATCTGGATCTCGACCACGAAAGCGGTACTGCGATCGCCTTCCCAGGCGACCTCCGTGAAGCGCTCTGGATCCCTCATCAACACGACGGCATTCGGGCAGTCCCCGCGATGGATCGTGATCCCCCGGCCCAGCGATATGTAGCCGACGATCTCATCGCCAGGCACGGGCCGACAGCACTTGGCCAGCCTCAGCATCACATCCGGCACCCCCTCGACCTTGATGCCGTACTGGCCCGAGGACTTGGTCGGACGCCTGCGCGAGCGGCCCAGGCGCAGCAGGTCGGCCTCGCTGTCCTCTCCGTCCGCCGCCTCGCCCTGCTTCAAGCGCTGCATCACCTTGTTGACGACGATCTTCGGCGACACCTTGGCGGCACCCAAGGCGATATAGAAGTCGTCGGCCTTGCGGTAGCCCATCTCCCTGATCACGTCCGCCAACAGCGGAGAGCCAGTGATCTTCTGGGCGGGCAGGCCCTGCTTGCGCAGGTGTTCCTGCAACAACTCGCGCCCGGAGTGCTCGGTGTCCTGCCTGGACTCGGCCTTGAACCAAGCCTTGATCTTGTTGCGCGCCCTGGTCGTCTTGACCATCGCCAGCCAGTCGCGCGAGGGACCGCGCTCGCGCTTGGCGGTCAGGATCTCGACGATGTCGCCGGACTTCAGCTCGCACTGCAGCGGCACGATCTTGCCGTTCACCCGCGCGCCCACGCAGCGGTGGCCGATCTCGGTGTGCACCTCGTAGGCGAAGTCCAGCGGCGTGGCCCCGGCCGCCAGCGACTTGACTTCCCCCTTTGGCGTGAACACGTAGACCTCGTCCTCGAACAGATCGGTCTTCAGCGTGTCCATGAACTCGCGCGGGTCCGACAGCTCCTTCTGCCAGTCGATCATCGACCTCAGCCATTGCAGCTTGGCGTCCTCGCGCGAGCCGCCGCGGCCGTCGCGCACCTCACGGCCGCCCTGGCGCTCGCCGTCCGGGCGCTGCTTGTACATCCAGTGGGCAGCGACCCCGAACTCGGCCATCTCGTGCATCTCCTGGGTCCTGATCTGGATCTCCAGCGGCCGGCCCTCGGGTCCGATCACCGTCGTGTGCAAGGACTGGTACATGTTGAACTTGGGCATCGCGATGAAATCCTTGAAGCGGCCCGGCAGCGGCTTCCACAGCGAATGGATCGCCCCGACAGTGCCATAGCAGTCCTTCATCGACCCGACGATCACCCTCATCGCGGTCAGGTCATAGATCTCGTTGAACTCTCGACCCTTCTTCGTCATCTTTGAGTAGATCGAATAGAAGTGCTTTGCCCTGCCGGCGATCTGGGCCTCGATCCCGAGCTGGGTCAGCTCCTGAGACAGGTACTCGCCGGCTTCGCCGACGTAGCGCTCGCGCTCGTCGCGCTGCTGAGCCACGAGCGCCTTGATCTCCTGGTACTTGCGCGGGTGCAATGTCGCGAACGCCAGATCCTCCAGCTCCCACTTGATCGCGTGGATTCCGAGCCTATGCGCCAGCGGGGCGTAGATCTCGAGCGTCTCCCTGGCCTTCTCCATCTGCTTCTGCTTGGGCAGCGCCTCGATCGTGCGCATGTTGTGCAGCCTGTCGGCCAGCTTGATCAAGATGACCCTTACGTCGGTGGCCATCGCCACCATCATCTTGCGGTAGTTCTCGGCCTGAGCCTCGTCACGCGACTGGAAGGTGATCTCGGTCAGCTTCGTGACGCCATCGACGATCTTTGCGATCTCCTCGCCGAACCGGGCCTCGACCTCCTCGATCGAAGCGGTCGTGTCCTCGACCGTGTCGTGCAGCAGCGCCGCGCACAGCGTCTCGGTGTCGAGCCTCATACCGGCACAGATCCTCGCCACCCCGACCGGATGCACGATGAAGTCCTCGCCCGACTTGCGCCGCTGGTCGGCGTGGTGCTCGCACGCGAACACGAACGCGTCCTGCACGCGTTCCCTGTCGATCTCCACGGCCGAGTCCGCGGCGTGCTCGGAGACGATCGCGAACAGGTCGGCCAGCAGCCTGCGCTCCAGCTCGTTCAGGTCCAGCGGCGGCGCCGGCCGCGCGGCGCCACGATCGGGCTGCTTGGCCTCGACGGCCGTCGTGCTGCTTCGTGGCTCGGCTGGCAACTCCATGGTCAAAGGTTAGGGGACCATCCACCCGGATTGAAGCGCCCTATCTGAAGAGCACCAACTCGCCCGATTCCAGTTCCGTGACGGGCTGCTCGCGCGCGCGCGAGCCGCGCAGATCCGCGATCGTCGGCGCCCCGGCCACGCGCGCGTGGCGCAACACCAGGCGCGGCTCGCTGACCCCGTTCCACTCGTTGACCTCCAAGGCGAAAGTCGCCTCTGCCGGCTCACCTTCGCCGACCCCAAGCCTGGTTCCCAGGCCGAACGCGACCGCCCTGGCGCGGGCGGCACCAGCGCGCACGGTGAAGCGCGCGTGCTTGCCTTCACCCATCGCCTTGACGTCTTCGAAGGTGGCGTCCGCAAGCAGCAGCGAGACGGGCGGGTTGCCCTGGCCGAAAGGGGCGAGCTCCTGCAGTTCCCGCGCCAGCTCCATGCCCAGCTCCGGGCCGTCGACGATCGCGTCCACGCGCTCGACCGGCTCGGCATCCTCGGGGCCCAGCAAGCGCGATGCGTGCGCATTTAGCGCCGTCGCGAACTCGGCCACCCTGGCCCGCTCGAGCTCGACGCCAGCGGCCGCCCGGTGGCCACCGTAGCGACTCAGATGCTCGGCACAGGCGTTCAGGCCCGCGAGCAGGTCATACGCCTCGCCGCCGCTACGCCCCGAACCCTTACCGCGCTCGCCCTCCAGCGCGATCAGCACGACCGGCTTGCCATGGCGCTCGGCCAGGCGCGAGGCGACGATCCCGATCACCCCGGCGTGCCAGCCCTCGCCGGCGATCACCAATGCGCGCCTATCTTGCGCATCGGCCAGTCCGGCGATCTGCGCCTCGGCGTCGTAGTCGATCGTCCTTTCGGTCGCCCTGCGCTCGTGATTGATGCGGTCGAGCTCCTGAGCGACCTGTCCCGCTCGCTCCCGATCCTCGGTCAGTATCAGCTCGAGCGCCGCGTCCGCCCTGTACAGGCGCCCGGCGGCGTTCAGCCGCGGGGCCAGCCCGAACGCGACCGTACGCTCGTTCACGCGAGCCGGGTCGATCTTGGCGACCGCCATCAGCGCGCGCAGGCCCGGCTTGGGCGTGCCCGCCAGCGCCCGCAGCCCGCGCCTGACGAGCGCCCTGTTCTCGCCGAGCAGCGGCACCACGTCAGCGATCGTGGCGAGCGCGACCAGATCCAGATCTTCGCTCAGAGCCGCCGTCCCGCGTGGCCCGGTCGGCAAGCCCGCCTCCTCGTCTGCCGGCGAGCCGCCACCGTACGCGCACGGATCGGCCCGCTCGAGACCCTGCGCCAGCTTGTAGGCGACAGCCGTCGCGCACAGGTCCTGGCAGGGATATCCGCAGACCCGAGGATGCACGATCGGGGCGGCCGGCAGAACCCCGTCGGCGCGCGGCGTGTGATGGTCGGAGACCACGACCTCCATCCCCAGCTCGCGCGCTCGGTCGATCTCCTCGACGGCCGTGATCGCGCAGTCGGCGGTCACAATCAGCCTCGTACCCCGCTTGGCCAGCCGGTCGACGGTGTCCATGCTCAGGCCATAACCGTCGCCTGCTCGATCGGGCAGGTACCAGTCGACGTCTGCGCCCAATCGTCGCAGCGAGCGCACGAGCACGGCCGTCGAGCAGACCCCGTCCACGTCGTAGTCCCCGTGCACCGTGATCCGTGTGCCCGCGACCACGTGCTTTGACACCGTCGCGATCGCGTCCTCGATGCCTTCGAACGCTGTGTACGGATGCTCCTCGTCGGCCGCCAAGAACGCCCGCGCATGCGCCGGCTCCGCCAGCCCACGGCGCACCAAGACCTGCGCGAGCGCGTCGCTGACGCCGAGCTCCGCGCGCAGACGCGTGACCGCGCGCGGCTCGCACTCCGGGATCTCGAAACGGGGCTCCCCCACCCCGCAAACCTACGGCCGGACGCAGACGGAACTATTCGGCGAGGGGACGCACGCGAGTTTCGCGCCGGGCGCCCTCGAAGTAGACGGCCGCGATGCCGAGCAGCGCACCGGGCACCGCGTAAAGCACGACCGCGATGTCGGTCGCCTTCTGGCCCGGCACTTCCAGCGCGCCGACTTTCGCCCCGTAGATGACCAGGCCGATCACGACCGCTCCCACCAGCGAGCCCAAGAAGGCGCCGACGATCCCGCCCCAGAAGCGATCGGGCATGAAGATCGTGAAGTGCCAGATCGCCAAGCCCATCATCACCCAGCCAAGCATCCCCATCAGCGCGACCTCCCTCGATGTCCAATCATCAGCGTGACCTTCCGTGACGCTTATTGCGTGGCCGCCGACGCTTCTCGCGCGGTTTCGGAACATCCTTGAGCACCAGATCCTCCGGGGTCAGGTCTGCCGCCGGATCTCGCCCGGAGGGCTGCTCGACCGCCGTCGCGGGCTCAGCCCCGCCGTCGCCGGCGCCAGCGCCGTTGGCGGTCCCGGAGCCGCCGTGCCGGCGGCCCTGGCGCGGGCCGTCCCCGCGCGGCGGCTTGCCGCCCGAGCCGGCCGCGCCAGCCGTCTCGTCGACATCGAGGTCGCGCACCAGTTCCTGGAACTCTTCGCGCGAGAGTTGCTCGCCGGGCTCCTCGGGCACGATCAGCGAGCCGCGGCGCGTGCGCTTGCGCTTGCGCTCCGGCTCGACGTCGATCGGAGCGCCCCCGACAGCCGTCGCGTACGCCGGCACCTCGCCCAGTTCGCGCACGATCCGGGCGCGACGCTGGCGGTAGGCGCCCTCGCGCTCCTTCCAATGCGTCAGGACCGGCGAGGCGATGAAGATCGACGAGTAGGCGCCCGAAGCGATCCCGACCATCAGCGCAAAGGCGAAGTCCTGCAGCGTCGCGCCTCCGAAGATCAGCAGCGAGACCACCGGCAACAGCGTGCAGAAGCTCGTCGCCAACGATCGCGTCAGGACCTCGGACATCGATCTGTTCACGATCTGCGAGAACGCCGCTCTGGGCATCCTCGGCACGTTCTCGCGCACCCTGTCGAACACGATGATCGTGTCGTACAGCGAGTATCCGAGGATCGTCAAGAGCGCGGCAACCGTCGCCGACGTCACTTCGCGCCCCGTCAGGGCATAGATCCCGGAAGTGATCAACAGGTCGTGCATCAGGGCGATCAGGACCGGGACCGCGTACTTCCACTCGAAGCGCAGCGCGATGTACGCCGAGATCACGAGCAGCGACGCGATGATCGCGATGATCGCGGCGTTGGCGATCGTCTGGCCGAACGTCGGTCCGATCGAGGTGCTCGAGAAGTTCTTGGTGCCCGGAGAGCCAGGCCCGTTCCCGAACTTGCTGTCGAGCGCAGCCTTGATCTCGTGCACCTTTTCGGGCTTCAGTTTCTGCACCGAGATCTGGTAGCCGCTGCCGCCGACACCCTTGCTCGAATACTTCTGGACCTGCGCGCTCGAATAGCCCTCGGCGCTCATCACCGAGCTGACTTCGGCCTGGCTGGCCGGATGCACGAAGGCGGTCAGGATGCGGGTGCCCGAGGTGAAGTCGATGCCGAAGTTCAGGCCCTTGCCGCCGATCGCCAAGGCCCCGATCAAGAGGATCGTGCCCGACAGCGAGAAGAACCACTTCGATTTGCCCATGAAGTCCATGCGCCACTCGCGCTTCGGCTTGCTGGCTCCGAGCGCCCACGGATGGCTGACGATGCGCGTGCGCGCCATCGTGCCGAGCGCCGCCCTGGTGGCCAGGACGGCCGTGAACAGCGACACGAGCGTGCCGAGACCGAGCATGAACGCGAAGCCCTTGACTTCGGCGGTCGCCAGGGCGAACAGGATGAAGGCGGTCATGAACGTGACGACGTTCGCGTCGACGATCGCCGCGAAGCCTTTGGTGTAGCCGGTCGCGATCCCCGAGACGATCGACCTGCCGCCCCTGATCTCCTCCTTGACCCGCTCGAAGATGACGATGTTCGCGTCCGCCGCCACGCCGATCGTCAGGATCGCGCCGGCGATGCCCGGCAACGTCATCGTGACCGGGATCAGCTTGACCAGCGCGAACACGTAGGTCACATAGACGACGAGCCCGCCGATCGCGATCGCGCCCAGCACGCGATAGAACAGGAGCAGGAAGACGCACACCACGGCCAGCCCCAGCAGCCCCGCGACGAGACCCTGGTGCAGCGCGGTTTTGCCGAGCGTCGCCGAGACCTGCGAGTTCGAGATCAGTTCGAGCCTGATCGGCAACGCGCCCGACTGCAGCTCACTGGCCAGTTCCTGAGCCGAGGTGATCGTGAAGCCGCCAGATATCTGGGAGCCCTGCGAGGAATCGATCCCTTCGGGGTACTGGGTGTAGTCGATCGAGGGAGCCGTGATCAGCTGCCCGTCCAGGGCGATCGCGAAGTGCT
>DATJWI010000157.1:0-7607 GCA_035501375.1 Solirubrobacteraceae bacterium | reverse complement strand
TACCTGCATCCGATGCCGCCGCCCCAGGCGGTGTACGACGCCTACTACTCGGGGTTCGGCGACGCGATGGGCTTCATGCTCGCGGCGCCGGCGTGGGGCTGGCACATCGAGAGCGGACTGCATGTGCTCAGGCTGATACTGGCCGGCGTGTTCGACCGCTTCCCGAACCTGCAGATGATCATCGGGCACATGGGCGAGGTGATCCCGTTCATGCTCGCGCGGATCGACGAGACGATCGGCGGGCGGCTCGCGCTCGATCCGGCCGAGTCGCCGATGGAGCTCTCGGTGCCCGAATATTTCGAGCGCAACTTCCACATCACGACCAGCGGCCTGTTCACCGACCCGCCGCTGCGCTGCGCGATCGACACGCTCGGCGCGCACAAGGTGATGTTCTCCGTCGACCACCCGTTCAGCAACGGCGCCAAGGCTCGTCGGTGGATCGACGGGGCCGCGATCAGCGACGAGGAGCGCACGAAGATCACGCACGAGAACGCGGAACGCCTGCTCGGTCTGTGATGGGCCTCGCTTCGCTCGGCGTCCACCGGACGAGATCGCGGCGGGCCCGTCGTGGGACGAGGCCGGATGCCGAGTCGGGCCAGCCGCGATGCCGGTCGGGCCCGTCCGGACGGCGACCGCGCTACAGCCCAGCCGGGTGCCGCACCATGAAGCCCGAGAACTCGCCGCCGCCTCGGGACCAGCGCGTGCCGCCCTCGGCCAGCGCCACCGTGTCAAACCGCCACCCGGCGACCTCCATCCAAACGTGGCCGGCGTTGGCGTACACCGTGATCCAGCGGCCCGGCCCGGGCTCGCCCCAGCTCTCGAACGCGCCCGACACCATCGGCGAGCTGACCAGCCCCGCGGCCGCGAGCGCGTAGCTGACCGAGCCCGAGCAGTCGTACCCGTTGGCGTGGAACGAGGCGTGACCGCCGCCGTAGATGTACGGAAGGGTCGCGATCGCGTTGCCGGCGGCGATCACCTGCGCCACGGCGGCGGGTGCGCCCGCCGGCGCCTGGACCATCCCGCCGGTGTTGACCGCGATGCCGCCCACGTTGGCGTTGCCGGTGACGGCGGCCCGCGCCGCCGCGGCTGCGGCCCTGGCCTGGATCGCCGCGGCCTTGACCTCGAGCGACTTCACGCGGGACCTGACGCTGGCCAGCCGCGAACTGTCGGTGCTACGGGTCCGCAGCTCGGTGGCCTGCTCACGGAGCAGCGCGGCCTGGAGCGAGGCGACGTCGTTGCGCTGCGCCAGAACCTGGAGGGCGAGGGTCCGGTCGCGCCCCTCGAGCCTGGCCAGGAGCGATGCCTGCCGTGACACGGCGGCTCGCGCCGACCGGGTCGCCGAGACGATCTGGGCGTCGCGGGTGCCGATGCGGTGCAGGAAGTCGACGTTCTCGAGGAGGTCGCTGAACCCATGGGACTCGAGGATCACCGTGACCAGGTCGGGCCGGCCCTGCTCGTAGCTGGAGACGAGGTTCGCCGCCAGGGCACTCGTGGCCCGCTGCAGCCGGTTCTCGAGGTCGACCAGATCGTCGCGCGCCTTGATCAGGGCGCGCTGCACTCGGCCCAGCTCGGCCTCGCGCGAGGCGAGTTGACGCTGCACCGAGGCCAGCCGCTGGGTCGCGTCGGCGAGCCCGTGCGCGGTTGTGTGGAGCCGGGCGGTCTCGGCGGCGACCTTCGAGGCGAGCCCGGCCGCCGCTGACTTGCCGGCGCTGATCTGGCCCTGGAGATCGCCGGCGCTCGAGGCGGTCAGACCGCTGCCCAGCAGCATGGTGGCCACGAGCAGGACCGCGGTCAGGCGGGCGGCGTGAAGTCGAAGATTGGCTGACGGCATGCGAACGCGTATGAGCGCCGCGGCGCATGCGCCGGCGCCCGGCGTTCCGGGCGCCGCGCCAGCGGCATAGCCCCCTGGATGGAAGCCGGCAGCACCCTAACAAGCGGCCCCGCCATGGCGGTGTCAGATCCTGCGCTTGCAACAAATCCTGCAAAACGGCACTTCTTATGTAGCTCCGACGTCGGCCCAACGCTCGTCTTGCGGACGGGTCCGACCATGACTATCAGCGAACGAGTTGCGCCACTGAAACGGAGACCGAGATGACCACCACCGCCCTCACCCTGAACATCGTTTTCGCCGGGTTCGTGCTGATTGCCGTAGTCGGCATGCTTGCCCGGAGCATCGCCACCCAGAACCGCGACGCCGTGACGGGCCACGTGCGGAGTGCACGCCGGCGCCGCCGGGCGGCCGCGCGGGCGCGCATTGTCGGCCGCACGGTCGACACTCGCGCGTAGAGGACCTCCCCCTCCCCGACCAGAGGTCTCCAGGGGCCCGGCCCGCACACGGCTGGGCCCCTCGCGCATCCGCAAGCGCGCCTGCGGGAAGGCAGGATGATCTTTGGAGGACGCCGCACTTTCCGCCCCGCCGCCGCCGTTGGTAGCGATAGATAGCAATGGCTTGCGATCACTCGGGAACACATAGCGGGGCCTCGCGGTACCTCCGCGACGCGGGCGAGCTACGCCTGGTGCTGTTGTGCGACCGGTGTGGGGCGGAGCGCCAGGAGCTCGGGCGGGTCGACTATCGACCGGCGCCCGAGGTCGAGCGGGTCGGACTCGCTACTGGCGGATCGTCGCTCGGGAGACCGGGCGCGATCGCGCTGCACTGAGATCGAGCGGCAGGACGCCGATAGACCGCGACTCGAGCGCCACCCCGCGCGCAGGACCCCGCGCGGGTGAACTGCGACGATCCCGGGTGCATGCTGCCCGAGGACGACAGGGCGCGCATCCGCGAGATGTGCGAGCGGGTGCTGCGCCAGAACTGGCGCGAGGGCGTCCGCGACGCCGACCGGGTGGCGTTCGCCTATACGTGCCCGAGCCCCGGCCACTACCCCTGGCAGTGGTACTGGGACTCGTGCTTCACGGCGATCTCGTGGCGCCACTTCGACCCGGCGCGGTCGCGCCGCGAGCTCGAGTCGCTGCTCGCCGCCCAGCGCCCAGACGGCTTCATCGGGCACACGATCTTCTGGAACACGCCGCTGACCGGGCGCCGGCGCTTCACGTACAACGTGACCTCGCCGAACGCAACGATGACCGCCAGTATTCAACCGCCGGTGCTGGCCTGGGCGTGGCGGATCGCGGTCGGGGATCCGGCCGAGAACCCCGCGATCCAGAAGCAGTACGACTGGCTCGCGGCCAACCGCGACCTCGACGGCGACGGGCTCGTGTGGATCGTCCAGCCGGACGAGTCGGGCCTGGACGCCTCCCCCCAGTTCGATGCCATCTGGGGCCGGCGGGCGCACGACCGCCCCGGGTTCATCCTCCTCGTCCGGCGCAACCGCCGGCTCGGCTATGACCTGCGCCGCACCGCGGCAGCCGGCGGGCCGGTCTGCTGCGAAGTGTCGATGAACGTGCTGCACGGGTTGTCGCTGATGTCGCTGGGCAGGCCCTCGATCACGCCGACGATCGTCGAGCGGATGTACGACGAGAGCACAGGGCTGTTCAAGCCGTTGGCCCGGCCGCAACCAAAGCGGCCTACCGCGCTCACGTGGGCCGCGCTGAGCCCGCTCGCGTTGCCCGACCTCCCGGAACACATCGGGCGCCGGCTGGTCGAGGAGCACCTGCTCGACACCAAGCGCTTCTGGCTGCCGGTCCCGCCGCCGTCGGTCCCCCCGACCGAGCCCAGCTTCTCCACGCGCGATGACCACTTCATGTGGATCAGGCGCTACTGGCGGGGGCCCACGTGGATCAACTCGGCCTGGCTGGTCTGGCTCGGGCTGGTGCGCCTCGGCTACGACGCCGAGGCGGACGTGCTCACCGAGAGAATCGCCCAGGCCGTCAGGCGAAACGGCCTGCGCGAGTACTACAACCCGTTCACCGGCGGGGGTATGGGCGCCGTCGACTTCGCCTGGTCTACGCTCGTGATGGAGATGCTCGCCGCGGACCGCACGCGGGCGGCCAACAGCTACCTGGCGTGAGCCGCCTTTACCCCGCCGAGACGAACTGCTCCATCACCGCCGCGTAGCGGTCGAAACCCTCCTCGACCGCCTGCGGGCTGTCCTGGGGGAGCCAGAACAGGACGCGGTGAATGCCGCCCTGGGCCACCTGCTCGATCTTGGCTGGATCGGGCGCCATGCCCATTACGCTCACGGGAATCGGATCGCGCCCCAGCTCCTCGGTCCGGGCATTCAGCTCGGCCACCCGCGCCACCAGCTCCTCCTCGCTGCTCCGATTCGGCATCCATTCGTCTCCGTAGGCGAGCACGCGGTCGAGAACCCGAGGCCCGTTGCCGCCGACCAGCACCGGCGGGTGCGGCTTCTGCGCCGGCTTCGGCCAGCACCAGATGCGGTCGAACTCGACGTAGCGACCCGAGTAGCTCGCCTCGTCCTCGGTCCAGATCGCCTTCATCGCCTCGATGCGCTCGCGCATCAATCCGAACCGGTGCGAGAAGTCCGTGCCGTGGTTGCCCATCTCCTCGGCATTCCACCCGGCGCCGACGCCGAACAGGAACCGCCCGCCCGACAGGACGTCGACCGACGCCACCTCCTTGGCCGTGACGATCGGGTCTCGCTCGATCACCAGGCAGATCCCCGTCCCGACGAGTAGGCGTTCGGTCGCCGCCGCGGCCGCGGTCGCCGCGACAAACGGGTCGAAGGTGCGGGCGTAGAAGGAAGGGAGCTCGCCGCCACCCGAATAGGGCGACTCGCGGCTGGCCGGGATGTGCGTGTGCTCGGGGAACACAAGGGCTTCGAACCCCCGCTCCTCGGCCATCACCGCAATTTCGGACGGCGGCTGCACCGATTCGGTTGGGAAGATGCCGACGCCGAATTTCATCGCTCGTTCACCGTACCGGAGGCGGGCACCACGCTACCTTTCAACCCATGGCAACCGAACGCGAAACCGACACAGGGCGCGAGGTGGGTCTCTCCGACCAGGAGTGGCGCGACCGGCTGACGCCCGAGCAGTACAAGATCCTCCGCCAGCACGGCACCGAGCGTCCGTTCACCGGCAAGTACGTCCACGTGAAGGACGACGGCACGTACCTGTGCGCCGGGTGCGGCGCGGAGCTGTTCAAGTCCGACACGAAGTTCGACTCGGGCACCGGGTGGCCGAGCTTCTACGAGCCGGCCGTGGCCGAGAACATCGAGACGCGCGAGGACCGGAGCCTGTTCATGCGGCGCACCGAGGTTCTGTGCAAGCGCTGCGGCGGTCACCTCGGCCACGTGTTCAACGACGGGCCGGCGCCGACCGGGCTGCGCTACTGCATCAACTCCTGCGCGCTCGACCTCGAGACCTCGTAGACCGACCCGACGTCACCGAGCGTCGCGCTCGCGGCGCTCACGACGCCGGATGAATATCCACGCGCCGACCCCGGTCAAGACCATCACGACGAGTCCGGCGATGCCGGCCTCGGCGAGGACGTGCGCCGCAGCCTTCCCACCGAAGTAGCCGACGAGCCCATAGGTGACGCCCCAACTGATGCCCCCGAGCGCGTTCCAGAAGACGAACTGCGCGAACGGCATCCGATTGATGCCGGCCAGCCAGGCCGTGGCGAAGCGGACCAGCGCGATCCAGCGCCCCAGGAACACGGCCTTGGCCCCGTGGCGCTTGAAGAACCCGTCGCCGTAGCGGATCGCGCGCACGCGGTGGTGCAGAAATGGACCCGGCGCCATGAACGCGCGGCGCCCGAACCGGCGCCCGAGCAGGAACCCGGCGTTGTCCCCGACGATCGCCGAGGCAACCCCGATCGCGATCACCAACACGATGTTCAGCTTTCCCTGGCTGGCCAGGACGGCGGCCAGGACAAGCGCGGTCTCGCCGGGAGACGGGATGCCCATCGACTCGAGCCCGATGATTGCCGGCAGCACGTAGCCGAGGCTGTCGTTGACGCCGAAAATCGCCCCGACCGAGGTGGTGATCCCGACGAGACGGAGCACGATCCCGCTTACAAGGCGGACGAGGGATTCTCGAAGACGGCCAGGAGCGAGAGCCCGGCCGGCATCGTCCTCCCGCGCGCCAGCCATCGCGCCTCCAGGCGCAACGGCTGCTCGAGCACGGCGTTGAGCCACTCGGGCCCGAGGGTCAGGTCCGGCTTGTAGTCAGAGACCGGACGGCGCAGCCGCCGGCGCTCGGCCAACCTGACCGCGGCCGCCGGGCCGAGCAGCAGGCCGTTGAATGACGTCACCCGGCGCACCCGCCAGCCGGCGTCGAGCGCGGCGGTGCGCAGCCGCGGCCGGGAGTAGCGACGGTAGTGGTGGTTGGCGACGTCATGTGTGGACCACAACCCCTGGTAGGCCGGCACCGTCACCAGCAGGAACCCGCCCGGGCGGCACACGCGCCGCAGTTCGCCCAAGGTCGCCCGGTCGTCCGGGGTGTGCTCGATCACATCCAGGCACGTGATCAGGTCGAAGTAGTCGTCCTCCCAGGGCAGCTCCTCGAGCCGCCCGATCAGCACCTCGCCGCAGCCACGATCGCGTGCCACCGAAGCGGCTCCTGGATCGAGTTCAACACCAAAGACCTCGCCGTAGCGGCCGAGCTCCTCGAGCGTCCGGCCCGAGCCACAGCCGGCATCGAGCACGCGCGACCCCGCCGGCAGCGACAGCCGGTCAAGCTCGGCGCGGATGATGCGCCGTCGGCCGCGGTACCACCAATGGCGGTCGTCGAGCTCCAGCATCGTGTTCATCAAGCGTTGGTCCATGGGGTCTAATCCTGTCAGGCCGCCGGGTATTCATCCTGCGCGGCGCCCGCGGGCGCCGGCCCTACAAGACGGCGAGCGGCTCTTCCTCCTGGGCCTTGGTCACCGGCAGCCGCAGGGTAAACGTGGCGCCGGGCCGATCGGTTCGCTCGAGCACGAGCTCGCCGCCCATCCGCTCGGCCAGCTCGCGGCCGATCGCCAGGCCCAGACCGAAGCCCGCCGTGCCGCTGGCCGCGCGGCCGCGCTGGAAGCGCTCGAAGATCAGCTCGCGCTCGTCCACGATCACCCCCGGCCCTTCGTCGCGAACGGTGACCGACGCCTGGTCGCCGTTGCGTAGCCCGACGAAGATCTCGCCGCCCTGGGGACTGACCCGGACGGCGTTATCGAGCAGGATCCGCACGATCCGGGCGATCCCGCCCGGATCGCCACGGGCCCACACCTGCCCGGCGGAGTCGTCGAGCGTCGAGACGATGCCGCGCTCTTCGGTTCCGAGATCGAACTCGGCCAGCACCGCGCGGCTGAGCTCGCCCAGCTCGACCGGCTCGGAGCGCAGCTGGACCTGCGCGTCGAGCCGGCTCAGGTCGAGCAGATCGGCGGCCAGGCGGGCCAGGCGGCGCGACTGGGTTCGCGCCCGGTCGAGCAGCGACCGAGCATCCGCAAGATCGGGATCGCCGGACTGCAGGTCGTCGTCGAGCAGTTCGAGCATGCCGTCGAGCGAGGCCAAAGGCGTGCGCAACTCATGCGAGGCCGTGGCGACGAACGCGCGCCGGGCCTCCTCCTGCTGCTGGAGCTGCTGCTGCATCTGGGCGAACGCGCGACCCAGGTCGCCCACCTCGTCGCGGCGGCGATCAGCGGGAACGTCGACCGGAGGGCCCTCGTCCGCGAGCTGCAGCGCAGCGTGGCGCAGTCGGCGCAGCCGGCGGAC